>JAIRZY010000204.1 GCA_031266995.1 Tannerella sp. | reverse complement strand
ATACATTATATTTACATAAAAGAGCGCCCTCCCTGTTCTCCCAACGAAGCAGTAACAGGGAAGGCGCATGAAAATAAAAATTTTAAGCATGACAAAATTATTACATTTAATCGAAACATCAAAGAAAATGATCCCCTTATTCCTGTTCTTTTTCATAACAGGCAATTTTTCAGTCCTGTCGGCACAGACGTTAAAGGGGACGGTGCTCGACAGCGAGACGGACGAGCCGGTTATCGGCGCCGCCATATTAGTCAGGGGCAGTGCGGCAAACAGCGGTACGGTCGCCGACATCGACGGCGGGTTTACGCTGGAAGTCACCAGCCTGCCGGCCATTATCGAAATAAGCTACGTCGGATACAAAACGCAGGAGATAGACATCTACGAAATATCCGGCCCGCTGACCGTCCTGCTGACGGAAAATTCAAACCTGCTGGATGAAATCGTGGTAATCGGCTATCAGCAGGCGAAAAAAGGCTCGCTCACCAGCGCCATCACGTCGATAGACGCCGCGAAGATTGCCAACATCCCTTCCGCAAGCATTACGGAAAAGATACAGGGCACCGTCCCCGGGCTGTTTATCTCAAGAAACACGGGCGCTCCGGGAGCGGCGTCGTTCATACGCCTGCGCGGCTCGACGTCGCTCAGCGGGAGCGAGCCGCTCTACATCATCGACGGCGTCGCCACGACGGGCAGCTCGCAGCAGATCAGCCAGTCGCAGGCGGCCGATCCGCTGGCGGAATTTAACCCGGAAGACATTGAGACAATTTCCGTATTGAAGGATGCAAGCGCAACGGCGGCTTACGGCGCACGGGCGGCCAACGGCGTGATTCTCATCACCACGAAACGCGGCGCACGCAACGCCAAAACACGCGTACGCTTCAAAGCCGAAGCCGGGGTGTCGAAATCCGGCAATCTGTGGGAACTGACGACCGGGCCGGAACATGCCCGAATCGTGAACGAAGCATACCGGAACGACGGACTGTGGGAGCAGCGGCCTTTCCGTCCGGTGAGCGAAGGCGGAATCGGACTGCCGGAAGAACAGGGTACGTACGACCGCGTGTCGGACGTTTTCCGGACGGCATTCCAGCAGACGTACAATCTCTCCGTTTCGGGCGGAGACGCCAGGACGAACTTTTATATAGGCGGCGACTATACTTTCCAGGAGGCGACGCTGAAGCTGGAAGATTTCGGGCGCTACGGCCTGCGGATCAACATCGACCATTCGCTGACGGACAGGCTGAAGATCGGCACAAGCAACGCCATCTCGGTTAATCGCCGCAGCAACGTGAAGGTCGGCGACGGCCCGGCGGGATTCTTCCAGGCCTCGCTGCATACGCCGACCTTCCTTCCCGTTTACCGGGAGGACGGCAGCTTCAACGCCGCCGGCGCTTTCAATAACCACATAGCGATCCTGGAAAACTGGGACGGCGGCTCAAGGGGCTTCCGTGTGACGAATAACTTTTATGCCAGATACGACATCCTCCCTTCCCTTTCGTTCAAATCATCCTGGAGCAACGACCGTAACAGCGGACACGATACCTATTATTACAGCCCGCTGCTCAGTCAGGGCTATCCCGACGGAGCGGCCGAAAGCGCAGTCGGCATTTCGAACAGGTTCACGACGGAGCAAACGCTCAACTACCTCCGGTCTTCCGACAGGCACACGGTATCCGCCTATGCCGGCTGGGCTTACGTGAAGAATACGAACGAAAGCGTGAGCGTTTCCGGCCAGGGATTTTCGAGCGACGCGTTCAGGAAGGTCGCTTCGACGGCTACGCAGACAGGCTCCGCTTCCGGCTCCGGTTCCGGGCTGATTTCCTGTTTTGGAGGCGCAAACTATTCGTTCGCGAATCGTTACAGTTTCGACGCAACCGTCCGGCGCGATGCTTCGTCCCAGCTTGGCGCGGACAACCGTGCCGGTTATTTCCCGTCGGTGGGTCTGAGCTGGAATATCCTCAACGAATCGTTTTTTCCCTGGAAAACAGTTTTCAGCGACTTGCGCCTGAAGGGAAGCTACGGTATCGTCGGGAATATCTCCGGCGGAAATGCTCATCTGGGCTTGTGGAGCGGCGGGAGCGTGTACGACGGACAGCCCGGCCTCGCGCCGTCGCAGCTCGGGAACCCTGCGCTTAAATGGGAATCCACACGCCAGTGGAATGTCGGCGTCAATGCGGCGCTGCTGAAAAACCGCATCGAAGTGGAACTGAACTACTACGACAAGTTCACTTACGACCTGCTCCTCGGCGAAACGCTTCCCGGCAAAACAGGCTTCAGTTCCGTCATGAGAAATTCGGGCGAAATAAGCAACAGGGGATACGAATTTTCGCTGACGTCGGCAAATATAAAAAACAGGCGTTACTCGTGGAGCACCGTCCTGACGGCATCCCGCAACATCAACCGGATCGTCAGGCTCCCCGTCGAGCAGTTGAATGCAAGTTACGGTTCGATTGCCCGCGAGGGTTATTCGCTCCATTCCTTTTACCTTTATGATTACCTGGGGGTCGATCCCGACACGGGAGACGCCGTTTACGACGACTGGACAGGCCCCGACGGCAAACCCGACGGCAGCATCACGGAGGCCGACAAGAAAATATTCGGCAATGCATGGCCGCTCGTTGAGGGCATCTTCAAAAATACGCTGACGTACGGAAACTTTGTTCTGGATTTCAGTTTTTATTACAAGTACAGGTATCAAGTGTTCAACTACACGCGCTCGTTCCTCGAATCGGGCGGCACCCGCACGCTCAGCCGCACGATACAGAAGAGTTCGATGAACTACTGGACGGAAGAAAACAAAGACACTTACAGGGTCAACGGCAACGGGGTAATCACCGAAGTGCTGCCCCGTCCGAAATCCGTCAAAAACCCGGACGGTTCGACAAACTACGAGCAGCGCTCGACCCGCAACCTGGAAGACGGCTCGTATATCCGCCTGCAGAACGTAACCCTGTCCTGGACGCTGCCCCGTGCCTTCATATCGCGCCTGAAGATTCAGTCGGCGAGAATCAGCGTGACAGGTTCCAACCTCCTGCTGCTGTCGAAATATACCGGCCCCGACCCGGAAGTAAATTCGGGAAGCGGCATCGTGCAGGGGCTTGACTTCGGTACGCCGCCCCATCCCAGAACCGTGCTTTTCGGAATCGATTTAACATTCTAACCATATTAAAAAAATAAGATGAAAACAATACATATCAAATTCTTACCGGTCGTATTTTCGATCATGCTTTTTTCGTGCGAAGAATCGCTGCTGGATTTCCCGCCGCAGACACAAATTGAAGACGGCGCAATCATCATCAGCCAGTCTTCGGCCGAGAAAGCGCTTGTCGGCGTATATGCTTCGATCAGGAGCATCTCCGGCACGGCCATACTGACGTATGAAACGGCAGCCGACAATGTAATATTGAACAGTCTGCGGACGGTGACAGTTCCGACTTTGAGAGCCGACGGCGGTGTGACCGGCGGCGCCGACCGCACGAACGGCGGCGGATACGGCAGTTACTATACGCTTGTCAACCGCGCCAACCACGTCATCACCGCTGTGAATGAATTGAACGACGATCTTTTTACCGCCGGAAGCAAAGACAGGATTCTCGCCGAGGCACATACGCTCCGCGCTTTTGCATACTTCGACCTGGCGCGTACGTACGCCAATGTGCCCGTCATCCTGACGCCTTCGACGGCGACGAATCAGCTGGGCATAAGGAAGAGTCCCAAAGCTGATGTATTCAGGCAGGTGGAAAGCGACCTGGACATAGCCGAAAGCAAATGGAACGGCAACAGCTGGAATGTGAACAAAGGGAGGGTATCCCTTTGGGCTGTTTACGCTTTCAAGGCGCGCCTCTATCTCTACCAGGAACGCTGGAACGATGCGGAAAATTATGCATCCAAACTGATCCTCAATCCCGAACTGCAACTGACAGGCCTGGAGGAAGGCAGTAACTGGTACGAAACGCGCTTCTCTTCCGAAGGGATATTTGAAGTGGCTTGCAGCACTTCGGAAGGTAATCCCGTTCGCACGAACTTTGCCACTGCTGCCGAAGGCGGACTTGGCGACTACATCGCCGCTCCCGATTTTGCCGATTTGCTGAACGACCCGGATACGGGAGGCAAAAGATCGCTTTACCTGAAGCACGAACCGTCGGTAGCCGCATGGCTGATAAGGATATACAACAAATCCGACCGTTCGTCGTCGGTCTTTCTTTTCCGCCTTGCCGAGCAATACCTGATACGCGCCGAAGCCCGCTTGCGGAAGGCGACGCCCGACATTCCGGGTGCGATAGCCGACATCAATGAGATAAAAGGCCGTGCCGGTGTACCCCTTCTCGACACGCCGGGCACATTGAGCCGTGACGGACTGCTGCTGGCGCTGGAGGACGAAAACCGTTACGAATTTGCTTTCGAAGGCCACCGTTATCCCGACATCATCCGCACGGGACGCGCCGGCGAGGTGTTCGGCGCGCTTAACCCGGTTTACAAAGACCCCCGTTACTGGGTAGTTCCTATCCCGACAAGCGATCTGAAAGACGACCCCGATCTGGAACAAAACGGCGACGGCGTTTATTAATAATCTGCTAATTCACATAATCCTTATGAAGACATTATTCATTATATTATTATTATACGCGGGTTTTTTCACGGCATCGGCGCAGAATCCCATTGCGATAGATACGGCGCTGACAACGCGCCACGGACCCGAACAGGGCTCGCTCGTGATTATCGGCGGAGGGGATATCGGCGATGAGATATGGGATCAATTCATCGAACTTGCAGGCGGAAAGGAGCGCGCGTTCTTTGTCGTGGTAACAAATGCTACGCCGGGGCCTTCGGAATATATTGCCAATTCGCTCGCCGGATTTGAAAAGCGTATCGGAAAGAATCGTTTCAGCGTCCTGAACCTGGAAACCATTCGCGAAGCTAACGATGAGAAGAACCTCCGGGACTTGAAAAAAGCGACCGGCGTATTTTTCATCGGTGGTCGCCAGTGGCGCATTTCCGAGGTGTACCTCAATACGTCGGCACATCAGGAGTTTCTCGGCGTGCTGGCGCGTGGCGGAGTGATTGCCGGGACGTCGGCCGGAGCGAGCATTCAAGGCTCATTCCTCTGGAGAGGCGATACGAAAGGGCCACACATCGCGGTCGGCGACCATACGCAGGGACTTGGATTCCTGCGCAATTCGGTGATTGACCAGCATATCCTGACCCGTAACCGGCAGGCCGACCTGTCGGAGTTCATCAAGTTCGCGCCGCAACTCATCGGCATCGGCATTGACGAATCGACGGCCGCAGTTGTCGTGCGCGACAGTCTGGAAGTCATCGGCAAATCATACGTTGCTGTCCACGACGCCAAATCGCTTCCTTTCTTCTTCCTGCATAAGGGGCAGAAATACGACCTGAAAGAGCGTCGCATCATTCCGCCGCCCCGTCGGAACCGCAACGCAAACGACAATCCGCCGCCGGCGTCAGGACAATAATACAGAATATAAACCATATAAAACGAAAGCAAATGAAACAAAACCTTTTCAAACAATCAAAACAGGCGTTATTAGCAACATTCATGCTGCTGCTCGCCGGCGGAGGCGCCGTGCGTGCCGACGGGAAGATACCGGAACCGAAATTCGGGGAATATACGGTAGGGGATGATTATTTTCTGGCCAATTACACCCAGCTTATTGATTACTGGAACAAGCTGGCCGAAGTGTCGGACCGCATAAAAATCGTTGACATCGGGGTGACGCCGGAGGGGCGCACCATGAAAATGGCGATTATCACCTCGCCGGAAAATCACAGGAACCTGAAACGTTATCAGGAAATATCCGTGCGCCTGGCAAAAGCCGAGGGACTGACCGATGAGCAGGCGCACGAACTGGCTGCCGAAGGGAAGACGGTCGTCTGGATCGACGGCGGACTGCACGCTACCGAAACGGTGAACGCGCAGGCGCTTTTCCTCGAGGCATACGACCTGGCCGGCAGCAACGATGCCGAAGCGCTGCGGATTCTTGATAACGTCATCCTCCTGCTTGTCCCCGCCAACCCGGACGGGATGGATCTCGTGTCGGACTGGTACATGAAGGAAGCGGATCCCAAAAAGCGCAACATGGCGATCCCGCGCCTGTATCAGAAATATGTCGGACACGACAATAACCGGGATTCTTACATTGCGAACCTGACGGAAACGGAAGTTATCAACCGGCAGATGTACGTTGAGTGGATTCCGCAAATCATGTGGAACCAGCATCAGAGCGGGCCGGCAGGTACGGTGCTTTTCATGGCGCCTTTCCGCGACCCGTTCAATTACAATCACGATCCGCTGGTCTTCATGGGCATAGACCTGGTCGGCACCGCAGTCCATAACCGGTTTATCGCCGAAGGAAAACCGGGAGCGGTATTGAGAAATGCAGCTTCTTTCTCTACCTGGTTCAACGGCGGCGACCGGACTACCGTAGGGTTTCACAACCAGATCGGCCTTCTGTCGGAAATCGTCGGCAATCCGACGCCGGGCGAGATCCCGCTGATACCCTCCCGGCTGCTTCCCGGCGGCGACCAGCCGTTGCCCATTGGCCCAAAACAGGAATGGCATTTCCGGCAGAGCATAGACTATATCCTCACCGGTCAGCGTGCGATTCTCGACATCGCTGCACGGCTGCGCGAAGACTTCCTGTTTCGCATTTACCTGATGGGAAAAAATTCCATCGAGCGCGGCAGCCGGGATTACTGGACACTGACGCCCAGGCGTGTGGCCGGACTGGAAGCCGATTATGCAAAATATCAGGCGGAACAGCGCAGGAATAACCGGAAGGACAGCCTTTCCGGCGAACAGGCACAAGGCAACGGCAGCATTCCCCCCGGATATTTCAGCCGCGGCATTCCTTACGAATTTTGGGAAAAGCTGCATACGCCCGAAACGCGCGACCCGCGGGGCTATATCATTCCTTCGGGACAGCCGGACTTCCCGACGGCGACCAAATTTATCAACGCGCTGCTGAAAGCCGGCGTGGATGTACACCGTGCCACGCGGGCGTTTACGGTTGCGGGCACGACATATCCCGAAGGTTCGTACATAGTTAAGGCTGCGCAGGCATTCCGCCCGCACCTGCGCGACATGTTCGAGCCGCAGGATCATCCGAACGACTTCCAGTACGCGGGCGGGCCTCCGAAGCCGCCTTATGACGTGGCGGGTTATACGCTGGCATTCCAGATGGGCGTCGAGTTCGACCGCATCCTTGACGGCTTTGACGGGCCTTTCGAAAAAGTGTCGGGACTGATAGCGCCTTCCGGCGGAAAAGTGGGCCAGGCGTCCGGCGCGACCGGCTTCCTGCTCAGCCACCGGGTCAATGACGCCTTTACCGGTACGACGCGGCTGCTTGGAGCCGGCGAGGATGTCTATTGGCTGACGGCGCCGTTCACGGCCAACGGCAAGACATATCCCGAAGGCACCATCTATATACCGAAAAAGCCTTCGACAACGGCGTTGCTTCAGGTGCTGGCAAACGAGACCGGGTTGAGTTTCGACGCCATTTCCGCCAGGCCGCAGGGCGACGCCCTGAAACTCCGTCCCGTCCGCGTGGCGTTGTGGGATCGATACGGCGGGTCAATGGATTCCGGATGGATTCGCTGGATGTTCGAGCAGGCATTCCCGTTCCCGTTCGACGTCGTTTATGCCCCGGAACTGGACGCCGGCAATCTGAAGAAGAAATACGACGTGCTGATACTCCCCGACGGTGCGGTTCCGCAGACGGGTCAGGGCCCGGGTCAGGGCGGCGGCGCCCGCAATGCCCTGCGCCGCGACAGTGTCCCCGATGAATATAAAAACCGCGTCGGAAATATTACGGCGGACAAGACCATACCGCAGTTGCGCCGGTTTGCCGAAGACGGCGGCACACTGATTGCCATCGGCTCATCTACGGCGCTGGCTTACCACTTCGGCCTGCCCGTTGCCGACGC
>JAIRZY010000031.1 GCA_031266995.1 Tannerella sp. | reverse complement strand
ACGACGACCCGGTCGTAAAGTCCGTGAAACGCTATGCGTTCGAGAAAGACGAGATGTCGTACAATTTCTTCTTCGCCGCATGTCGCGAGAACGACAGCATCATCTGGTTCGGCAACCGCGGATACGGGCTTCGACGGCTGAACGTCAACAGCGAAACGTTCGTCCGGGTAAGCCTCCCCCGGAATGATATTCACACCGTCAACGACATCCTGAACATAAACCGCGACAGCCGGGGAAACATCTGGGTGGGCACGAGTTTCGGCATCCTGAAGCTGACGGGCTACAATCCCGAAACGAACGAAGCCACGTTCACCGCCTACAACGAGATCGAGGGACTTCCCAACAATACCATACACGGCATCCTGGAAGACGACCGGGGCTACCTGTGGATCAGCACGAACGACGGACTTGTGCGCTTTGACCCCGACGGGGAGAAATTCTGCAAATACAGCCACCGAAGCGGGCTTAACGTTTTCGAGTTTAGCGACGGGGCGTATATGAAGGACGAAAAGACGGGCACGCTGTTTTTCGGCGGCATCAACGGTTTCGTCACCGTCTCGCCCGACGAGTACACGAAAAAGGAGTTTATTCCACGGATATCCTTCTCCGGCCTCCGGATTTATGAGAAGAAGCAAAACCTCGACGATTTCATCCGCACCGGAAAGAACAGGCGATACCTTCAGCTGCAGTATGACCAGAACTTTTTCTCCATATCGTTCATCGCCCCGGACTACATCAACGGGCAAAACTGCCGCTACTTCTACAACCTCGAAAACTTCAGCTCGATCTGGATCGAAAACGGCAATTCCGGCGATGCGAATTTTACAAACATCTCGCCCGGCAGATACGTCCTGCACGTCCGGTGCGACAACGGCGACGTCGTGACCGACACCTGTTCGCTGCCAATCGTCATCCTCCCGCCGTGGTATCTGGCGACGTGGGCTTACATCCTTTATTTCATGCTGGCCATCCTCGCCGTCTTCTCGTCCGTGCAGCTGATAAGGCGAAGGTACCGGCGCAAGCGCGAAGTCATCATCGAAAAGATGCACCAGCAGCAAAAAGAGGAGATATACGAATCCAAACTGCGTTTCTTCACGAACATCACGCACGAATTTTCCACGCCGCTGACCCTGATATACGGCCCGTGCAACCGCATCCTCTCATACGAAAAAGCCGACGGCTACATCAAGAAATACGCAAACATGATGATGAAAAACACCGAACGGCTTTACTCGCTGATACAGGAACTGATCGAGTTCCGCCGCATCGAGACCGGGCACAAGGCCTGCTTCATCGAGCCGCTGAACATCACGGAACTGTCCTGCGGCATAACCGATTCGTTCTCGGAGCTTGCGGAATCCAAAAGCATCACCTTCCGGTGCGACATCGAACGCGGCCTGTTCTGGAATCTGGACAAGAGCTGCATCACCAAAATCCTGACAAACCTGCTCTCGAACGCCTTCAAATACACCCCGGACAACGGCCGGATATCAATCATCGTCCGGCAGGAAAAGGAACGCCTGACCGTCTTCGTCAACAACACCGGAAAAGGCATTCACGAAAAAGACATCCTGCACGTCTTCGACCGGTATCATATCCTGGAGAACCTCGAAAAACAGACGCAAAAGGGATTCTTTTCGAGGAACGGCCTGGGACTGGCGATTTGCTACAACATGGTGAAACTGCTCGACGGCGAGATAGACGTAAAAAGCGTCCCCGACGAATACACCGAATTTCGGGTTATCTTCCCTTTTAAGGAGGCGACTGCTGCCGGGCAAAATCAGGTACAGGCGGCCGTCGGCGAGTTGCAGATGCCGCCTGTCACGGCCTCCGAACTGTCGCTGTCGCCGTTGCGAAAAAATGAAAAGGAACTGAAAAACACGGTCGATCCGTCCAAATTAACCGTCTTCGTCGTTGACGACGACCCCGAAATGCGCTGGTTCATCGCCGAAATAATGAAAGACAGATACAACGTCATCTCCATCGAGAATGCCCGGTCGGTCAGCAGCGTCCTGGAAACAATACCGCCCCAGCTGATTATTTCCGACATCATGATGCCCGAACTCGACGGGATTTCGCTAATGAAACAAATCAAAGCGGACAGGCGAACCGCCCGTATTCCCTTCATCCTGCTGTCGGCCAAAAACACCCCCGAAGAACAGACCGAAGGCATCTCGGCCGGAGCGGAAGCCTATATCGTGAAACCCTTCAACATCGAATACCTGCAATCGGTCGTCGAACGGCTGCTCAAGCGCCAAAGCGACCTGAAAGACTACTATCATTCCGCCATAAGCGCGTTCGAGTTCTCGGACGGCAAATTCATGCACAAAGGGAACAAAGCCTTTTTCGAAAAAGTCGTAGAAATAATAGACCGCAACATAGAAGATCCCGATTTCTCGACCGAACACATCGCAAAAGAACTCGGCCTGAGTTTACGCCACTTATACCGCAAACTCAGAGAAATCACGGAACAAACGCCTGTCGGCCTGATAAGGGACTACAAGCTGGCGGTCGCAGAGAAACTGCTCCTGGCAAGCAAATATTCGATTGATGAAGTGATGTACAAGGCAGGCTTCAACAGCCGCGCCAGCTTCTACCGCTTTTTCGTGCAAAAATTCGGAATGACGCCCAAGCAGTACCGGGATACGAAAATCAGCGAATTATGAGTAGTTTTTTCTTATCCGTCCATGTATAATTGAATTATTTCACGTACATTTGTTGCAATAAAAAAAACGAAGAGATGAACGAAACAAGGTTAAATCCGTTGAATGATTTCCTGTTCATGAAATACATGGGCGAGGAAGGGGATGAGGAGCAACTGCTGGCTTTTCTGAATGTTGTGCTGCACAAGACCGGTAATGACGGGATTGTGTCGGTAAAGATTCTTGATACCAGGCTGTCGGCGGATATCGTCGGCGACAAGTCCGGCATCATGGATATACGTGCGGAGATGGACAACGGCACGAGGGTAAACATCGAAGTGCAACTTCGTGCGGTCGGCAACATGGACAAGCGAAGCCTGTTCTACTGGAGCCGCGAGTACGGCAAAAACATGCAGGCCGGAGATATATACGACGACCTGCCGCGCGTGATAACCATCAATATCGTCGACACGGAATTTCTGCCGATAGACCGTGTTCATGCAAGTTTCCACCTGTGGGAGGATGACGACAAGGATTACATGCTCACGGACATAATGGAAATACATTTCATAGACATGGTCAAGTTCCGCCGCCTGAAGGAGAAAGATATAGAACATAATCTTCTTCACCGGTGGCTGACCTTTTTCGATAAAACCGCAAGCAATCAAACAATACAAAAAATAATAGAAATGGACACATCAATATAAAAAGCATATGAAAAATATCTGTCCGTTATGCAGGATAAGGAGATGCTGCATCGGTGCCAGATGCGCGAAATGGCAATCATCGATTATGACAGCGGCATCAGTAACGCAACAAAGAAAGGCATTGCCATAGGTGAGCAGAGAGGTGAAAAGAGAGGTCTGCGAAAGGGCATGGCTTTAGGCGAGCGAAAGGGCATACAGCAAGGATTGCAACAGGCACAGGCAAATTACGTTCTGAAGTTATCCCTGAAAGGCATGCCGGTTGAAGATATTGCCGAATTAACCGATTTGTCGGTTGAAGAGGTGAATCATATTCTCAACAGCGATTGAACAATTGCGCCGATTCGGCTTCCCGTGTCGCAAACAGAGCCTGTTTATTCCACCGAAATGACAAGTTCCTTTCCCTCCCTCAGCCTGTCGTGCGAGATAAACCAGCCGTCGATTTGTGCGCCGCCGTAAGTGATGCCGGTTATCTTTCGCCCTTTGCCGTTGCGGGTGATTGTGAAAGCCGTGTTTTCGTCCAGGGTGAACTTCACGCGGTCAAAAAGCGGCACGGTGATGATGTATTCCGGGTCGGCGGGGGAATAGGTATATAGCCCGATGGCGTTGAACACGTACCACGACGACATCTCGCCGGCATCGTCCATCCCCGCATAGGCGAGCTTGTCGGCGCCCATGTCATAATAATGATTCATGATGCTGTCCAGAATGACCTGGGCTTTCTCCTGTTTTCCTGTGAAATAATAAGTGTACGGGACGCTGTGGTCGGGCTGGTTGCCATGACAGTAATTGCCGATAAAGCCGGTCATGTTGTGCGCTTCGTACCCCCTCCACGGCTCCGTAAACAAAGAATCAAGCTTCTGCTCTACCGCCTCATGGCTCGGATAAAGCGCCAGCATGCCCGCCGGGTCGTGCGGGGCAAAAAACAGCGACTGCCATGCGTTGGCCTCCCTGTACATATACGCAAAATACGGATAGTAAGGATTAAAATCCTCAATCCAGCTCCCGTCGTCGATGCGTCCCCGCCAGAATCCGGTAGAAGGGTCAAACAGGTTTTTATAATTGCCCGCACGCTCCATCAGCATCCTGCGATTCGCCCCGTCCCCAAGCGCCCCGGCGATTAAGGCGACGGCATAATCATCGTAAGCATATTCGACGGTCTTTGTGACGGCAGCCTTATATTCATCCCACGTCGGGACATGGGTCGTATCCTTTTCGGCAATCCAGCCGCGTTCCATATACTCGTCCAGATAAGGGCGGCCTCCGCGTCCGGGCACGGTCGCATTCTTCAGCAAAAGGCGGTAAGCACGCTCCAGATCGAAACCTCCAAGCCCGCGAAGATACACGCCGGCAACAAAAACAGCCGCATGATCGCCATGGAAAAAAGTAGGCATATACCCGCCATTCTTCTCGCCCCGGTCGGTAATGGACTTCACCACATCGGCCGTCACGCCGGGCGACAGCAGGGCCAGCAGTACCAGCTTGTTTCGATAATCATCCCAGAAGGAAGGGTCGGTATAATAATGAAATCCCCCGTTGACCACCGCGCCCCGCGCATCGGTATAGTCGAAGTTCACATCGCTGCGCAGAGCCGGCCACAGAAACGAGCGGTACAGGCACGAATAAAACAGCCCTTTCTCACGCTCCGTACCGCCGCTGACCGTTATGCCGGACAACAGCCGTTCCCACGCCTCGTCCGCCTCTCCGCAAACCTGCGCAAACCCCTTGCCCGCCATCTCCCGCTCCAGATTCAGCTTCGCATTCGCAATGCCGGTAAACGAGAATCCAATCTTAAGCTCCAGCGGCCTGCTGCCCTTACTGTCCCTGAAATTCACAACAGATACGACCTGATCATCATATTCCACCTGAACAACATTTTCAATCTCACAGTTTGACACGGCATAGAAAAACATCGTGCCGTCGGCGTCCTGAAACCCGGTAAGCACATGTTCGCCGGCCTTCCGTATTTCATATCCGCGGACGTGGCTGTTCGAGCGCATCAGATCGGCCACGAGCCGCTTGTCGTCCTCCGCCCGGAACGTATATCGATGATAAGCGCAGCGAAGCGTCGACGTCAATTCGGCGTTAATGCCATACCGTTCGAGATAAACCTGATAATAGCCCGGCCGCGCCGATTCGTTTTCGTGGCTGAATCGCGAACAGATGTCGCCCGGTACGACCCGGCCCGTAACGGGAAGAAGCGGAATATGCAGCAGATTCCAGTGCCCTTTGTTCGTATGGCTGAACCCGTAAATGACGGAATCCTCATACTGATAGCCGGCCCCACTCCTGTACTGCGTGACGGGACTCAGCTGAACCATCGCATTCGGCAGCGACGTCCCCGGAAACACTTCCGC
>JAIRZY010000181.1 GCA_031266995.1 Tannerella sp. | reverse complement strand
TGCGAAAGCGATGCGCAGAACACTACTATTTGGGCAAATTTCCACAAGTACAATCCAAACAAAGAACTGGTGGAAATCAGCCTTCGCCGCACCTGTTTCTATCCCGAAAAACCGGGAATAAACTATCTGACCATACAGGGTTTTCACATCAGCGAGGCGGCGTCGCAGTGGGCGGCTCCTACCGCCGAGCAGATCGGGATGGTCGCCACGCACTGGAATAAGGGCTGGATTATCGAAGACAACGTCATCAGCAACGCCAAGTGTTCCGGAATCACGCTTGGTAAGGAACGCGGCACAGGACATAATGTCTGGCTGGGCGACAGGAGCATCGACGGCTCGCTGCATTATATCGAAGTGACATTCCGCACCCTGCGCAACGGCTGGAACAAAGAAAACATCGGCTCGCACATCGTCCGCAACAATGAAATATTCTCCTGCGAACAGACCGGCATCTGCGGCAGTATGGGCGCGGCATTCAGCGTCGTGGAAAACAATTATATCCACAATATCTGGGAAAAGCGCCAGTTCGACGGAGCGGAGATTGCCGGCATCAAGTTTCACGCAGCCATCGATACGCAGGTTCGCAACAATCGCGTCTGCCGGACCGGTCGCGGGATGTGGTTCGACTGGATGGCGCAGGGAACGCGCGTCTCCGGCAACATCATTTATGAAAACGATCTGGAAGACCTCTTTTTCGAGGTCGATCACGGCCCGTATCTGGTGGACAACAACATCCTCGGTTCGCCCGTCAATGTGTGGAACATGTCGCAGGGAGGCGCATACGTGCACAACCTTTTTGCCGGACAGATGCGCATCTCGCAGGAAAAAAGCCGTTACACGCCCTACCATCTGCCACACAGTACCGACGTGGCGGGACTGTCCATCATTCTGAACGGCGACGACCGGATATACAACAATCTGTTCGCGCTCGTCGATTCCGACAAAAATACCGGTCACGGGAAATCGACCTACGACAAGGGCGCCTATCCCTGCTTTATCGACAACAATGTATACTGGCATCACGCCGTCTCGCCCGGCGAAGAAAAGCAGCCCGTTTCGCTGCCCGATTTCGACCCGCAGTTCCGCATAGAGGAGAACGGGAAGGAGGTCTATGTATCGTTTTCCGCACAGGTACCGGACGGCCTGCAGACGCAAACGGTCACCACCGAACGGCTCGGCAGGGCCAAAATGCCGAAAGCCGCCTGGGAACAGCCCGACGGCAGTCCGATTGTCATTGACAGGGATTATTCCGGCATGAAACGCAGAGCGAATCCGACGCCAGGGCCTTTTGAACAGTTGAAGGAAGGGGAGAACCGGATCAGAGTGTGGTAAAAGAATTATACTTCGCACGGCATGGTTTTGTGCATTGCCCGCAGGGCATTCATATCAATAGAATTTGTGAGATGAAAACGGAGAAAAAAAGTAAAGATGCGATGCATCACGTTTCTTCTTCGCTATTCCTGTCGTGATTAATTCATAATAAAAACAGCTTTTAAAAGAATTAATTTATATGAACAGGTGAACGGAATGCAGTCCGGGGACTTTTTTTTCGTGGATGACATGTGATTTATGAGATCTGGGGACTTTTCCAGCATAAATGACATGTTTTTCTGTCTTCATCTCACAATTTTAGCCCGCGCGCAGTATAACCGAAAAGATATTTTTTGCATGTTACAGGAAAAGATTACCTTTGCGACGTAAAAATTTAAAAAGGTACTGATGATAATTACAGACAGATTATGAAGATAAAAATAGTATTAGCCGTTTTATTCGACATCGCCGTTACATCGCATGTCATGGCGCAGCCGGCAAAGCCCGGACTGAAATTTGGAAACAGCGGGAAGTTCAGGATCATGCAGATGACCGACCTCCATTACCATTACGAGCCGTTGAAACAGGCGGCCGGTACGCTCACATTCATCCGCGAGGCAGTGGAACGGGTAAAACCCGACCTGATCATGGTCACGGGTGACCTCGTCGTCTCGGAAGACACGCGCCGCGCATGGCAGGACGTGGCCGGCGCACTGAACGACACGAAGACGCCATGGGCCGTCGTGCTCGGCAACCACGACTCGGAATACGAACTGACCAACCGGCAAATCATCGACCTGCTGACGACGTACACGTACTGCCTGGCGGAAAACGGCCCCGACGACATCACCGGCAACGGAAACTACGTGCTGCCCGTCCTCTCGTCCTCGTCCGACGGACGGCCGGCCGCCGCACTCTACTGTTTCGATACCCGCAAGCAGCATAACTGGCTTCGCTACGACCAGATGGACTGGTACCGCCAGCAAAGCCGCCGCTTCGCCGCCGAAAACGGCGGCGCGATGCTTCCCTCGCTGGCCTTCTACCACGTCCCTGTACCCGAATTTAACGAAGTGATCGGCAAACCGACCACCTTCGGAATGCAGCGGGAAGAAGTCTGCTGTCCCACGCAAAACTCCGGCTCCTTCACCGCAATGCAGGAGAACGGCGACGTGATGGGCATCTTCATCGGCCACGACCACAATAACAACTACATCGGCTGCCTGCACAACGTATGCCTGGCGTACGGCTACAAGTCGGGACGTCAAAGCTACGGAGAGATCGGACGCGGCGTGCGGGTGATCGAACTCCACGAAGGAGAACGGAAATTCACAACCTGGCTCCTGCAACTCTACGAATGTAATCAGAAGGAAAATACATGGACACCCGTCCCTCACGTAGAACCCCGCTACATGGTCACCTACCCCGATTCGTTCAATTAAGAATTAAAAATTAAGGATTAAGGGTTAAAGATTAAGGATTAAGGCTCGGCGAAGGCTTCAGCCTTCGCCGCAGGAGAAGCAAGGCTCCAGCCCAATGTCGTCAACTTAGTGATGCGAAATAAACAAGATATAACGATTTCTCAGATGTCCCGGAGGGACATTATGTTGGTAGAAACAGGCCATCCCCCGGTGAACCGTCCC
>JAIRZY010000097.1 GCA_031266995.1 Tannerella sp. | reverse complement strand
AATCTTGAATTTTATTTTGGTAAGTTCTGTTCCCAACCCTCCGTCTGCGTGACGCCGAACCCGGCGTTGACTTCGGTCTGCGGGATGGGGAAGGCAAAGCGCGACGGGTCGAAGGCGGTGAAGCGTCCGCGGGCGACGTCGATTTTTATTCCCCATCGCCGGGCGTCGAAATAGCGGTGGCCTTCCTGCAGGAGTTCGAGCTTGCGCGCCTGCCGGATGGCGTCTGTGATCGAGGCGTCTGCGGGGATGGCGTCAGCGTTCAGTCCGGGGTCGCGCGCGGTGGCGAGGACGAGCAGGTTTTCCCTCGCCCGGGCGTAGTTGCCCTGCGCGGCATGGGCTTCGGCCAGCGTGAGATACAGCTCGGGCAGGCGCATGACGGGGATGTTGTGCGCGTCGGCGCCTTCGTCCGTCCCGACGTATTTCGCGCCGTCGCCGTTGTTGAGCAGGGCCGTCCGGATGTCCGTTTCGGCATATTCGGCCAGGATACTCTCGGAGACGTGGAGGCCGTAGAAGGGATACATCGTGCTCAGCGAGTTGGAGCCGGAATTGTCGGTGGCCGACTTGACGATGACGAAGATGTCTTCCTGCGACACGGCGTTGGTCGTATACATGGCTCCATAGGCGCCGGCGGAGGTGACGAGGCTGCTGCGGCGCGCGGCGAGGGCTGCCGAGGCTGCGGCGATGGCGCCCGTGTAGTCCTGCATGTAGAGCCTGACGCGGGCTTCGAGGGCGTCGAGCGCCACGGGGTTGATGTATGCGTATCCGGGCGTTTCGACGCCTTCGCGGGCGAAGTATTCCTTTGCCCGCGCGATGTCCGCGAGGATGAGGCTGTAGTTGTCGCCGAGCGGCGAGCGGCCGACCTGCTGGAAGGCTTCTACCGGATCGGTGATGTTGACGATGCCCGGCGACGTCGCGGTTGCGGCGGAATATGGGAGGGCAAAGACGCATGTGAGCGTAAAGGACGTCAGCGCCTTCAGGCCGTAGGCCTGCGCCATGCAGCCGTAGACGGTCGCCATTTCCGATTCGGGGAAGTCGGCCTCTTCGCCGGCGCGGATGATTTTGGCCGAGTTGTTGATCACCTTGTAGCCGTATTCCCATATATCGCGCAGGTAGCTGTCCGTGGACTGCACCTGCCATGAGGAGAGGGTGAGGAAGTTGCCCGACTTGGAGTCGTGATACACGATGTCGCTCGCCGCGTCGCCGAGGCAGACGACGTTTCGCCCGTAAAACCGGTAGGCCCCGAAGCGGTTGTACGCTCCGTTCAGGTTGTTCGAAAAGCCTTTGGCCGAGCTGAACGCTTCTTCGTCGACCACGGCGTCGGTGGGATATTCCGTCAGGAAGTCGTCGCACGAGGCGAACGCCATTCCTGCCGTGCAGAGCAGAATGAGAGATGCTTTCTTCATTGCGGCCGCTGTTTTGTTAATTATCTGTTTCATCGTTTCAAGTATTTAAAATGATACATTTATGCCAAACAATACGCTGGTGGGAATCGGATATGTCCACTGCTGGAAGCCGTCTGCCGTTGCCTGCGGGTCGAATCCGATAAAGTCGGACGCGGTGATGATAAACAGGTTGTCGACCGTGCCGAAGATTCTCAGGTTGTCGACCGTCAGCACCTTTGTAATCGAGCGCGGCAGGGTGTATCCCAGGTTGATGGCTTTCATGCGGAAGTGGGAGGCGTTCATCAGGAAGCGGGTAGACCGCGTCCCCAGATCCGTGTTTCCGCCGGCGATGAACCTGGGCACGTCGGTGACCTGTCCCGGTTCCTTCCATCGGTATTTATACACGTATTCCGCCACAGGCCCCAGCTCGTAGTGACCGCACATGAGGTCGAAGCGCAGCCCGCGGTTAAAGACCTTGTTTCCGACCGAGAAACTGCCGTCGAGAGAAAGGTCGAATCCCTTGAAGGTAACGCTCGTCCCGATGCCGCCGTAAAATTTCGGATCGGCGGAGCCGACGATCTGCTGCTCGGCCTCGTTGATTTTCGTGGTCGTTTCCGTGCTTCCGGCTTTTTTGTAGAACAGGCCTTCGCCCGTCTGCGGGTCGACGCCGGCGTAGACCGGCAGGTAGAAAGTATGATAGGCTTCTCCCACCTGGCGGATCCACCATTCACCTTCGATCGGCTTGTCGGTGGCCAGGGCGACGATTTTGTTGCGGTTCACCGTTCCGCTGACGCGCGCGTTCCAGGTGAAGCTGCTGTTCTGCACGATCGTGGCGTTGAGCAGGAACTCGACTCCGCGGTTTTCCATTTCGCCGATGTTCTGCATCACGCTTGGAAAGCCGGTGGTGTAGGACAGGGGCACTTCGAAAATCATGTCCGACGTGCGCTGGTTGTAGACATCAAGCTCGATCGAGAGGCGGTTGAACAGTACAGCGTTGATGCCGATGTCCGCCTTCCTGACCGTTTCCCATTTCAGGTCGGGCGAATAAATCTGCGTCGGCACGGCGCCGGGGTTGGAGTTGTAGGGATATCCGAACTCGTACAGCCCCATGTAGGGGTAGTATGCCCGCACGATGTCCTGATTGCCCACCGTGCCGTAGCTTCCGCGGACGGTCAGGTCGGTCAGCCAGTCTCTCGTGCTTTCCATGAACGGCTCCTGCGTCAGGCGATACTTTGCGCCGACAGACCAGAACGGCGCCCAGCGATGGTTTGTCCCGAAGCGCGACGAGGCGTCGTAGCGAAACGAGGCCGAGCCGTAATATTTATTGTCGTAATTGTATTCGCCGTTGGCGAAGAATGACGTCAGCGTGCTCGCCCGGCTGGTCGATTCGGCCGTGACCGGCGTGGAGGCGTTGATCAGCTCCGTGACCACGTCCGACGGATAGTTGGTAGCGGCCACCTGGATGCCGCTGAGCGCCGTTTTCTGGGCTTCCTGTCCCAGCATCACGTTCAGGCTGTGAACGTTTTTGAACGTGCGGGTATAATTTAGCGTATTCGTGATGTTGTATACGCTGGCGCGGTTCTGGACGCGTTCGCCGTTCAGCCCGTTGTCCCACCAGCTCGGATTGTTCGCGCCGCTGAAATAAAACTCGCCGATGTCGATCAGGCTGATTCCCGCGCTGGTTTTCCACGTCAGGTCGTCCCTTATCTTATATGTAAAGTATGGATTGATGACGGCCGTGATGGTCTTCTGGTTATAGATGTCGCCCGTCTCGTCGTCGTAGAGCGCGACCGGGTTGTAGAAACCGTCCTTTACCATGGCGTATGAGCCGTCGGGATTGTAGACCTGCTGGAACGGACGGGTGTCATACACCATCACGATCGGGTGCGTATACGAACTGTTGTTCGGGATATTGTCGATTTCGGACACGCCGGCGTTGACGGAAATGCCGTATCCGATCCGCCCCGACTCTCCGTCCAGGCTGAGGCGTCCCGTGTAGCGTTTCATCCCCGAGCCGATCAGTGCGCCTTCGTTTTCATAAAATCCCAGGCTGGCGAAGTGGCGCAGGCTCTCGTTGCCGCCCTGCAGGTCGATGTTGTACTCCTGCATCCGGCCGGTGCGCAACACCTGGTCCAGCCAGTCCACGCTCTGCACGGCGTCGATATCCGTGTTATACCAGTCCTGCGCGTTCTTTTTCAGCAGCGCGTAGCTCTCGGCCGGGCTGGCGGCGTCGCCCGAATTGACGTAGCCCTCCGTCCAGACCTCCTTGTATTTGTCGAGGTCGACCATCCGGAACTCGGGATTTACGTGCGCCACGAACGTTTTGCCGTATTTGGCACTGAAGTTGAAGCGCGTCTTCCCCTGCTTTCCCTTTTTTGTCGAGATGACGATGACGCCGTTGGCTGCCCGCGCGCCGTAGATGGCCGTGGCTGTGGCGTCTTTCAGCACCGTGATGCTCTCGATATCGTTCGGGTTGATGTTTGCCATCGGGCTGATTTCCATATCCAACCATCCACCCATCTGGTCGGTGTAGATCGGCACGCCGTCGACGACGAACAGCGGCTCCGTCCCCGAATTGGCCGACCCGCGCCCGCGGATGGTAGTCGACGCGAAAGCCCCCGGTTGCCCCGTCCCGTTACTCACCTGCAGCCCGGCGACCGACCCTTCCAGCGATTTCAGGAAGTTGGCGTCTACCCGCTTGCTCATCTCGTCGGAACCTACGACCTGCGCCGCGCCGGTAAAGGCCGCCTTGCGCGTCACGCCGTATCCGGTCACGACCACTTCATCCATCAACTGCGTCATCTCGTGCATCTCGACGTCGCGCCTCCCTGCCCACGCCCGTAGCGTGAGCGTCTCGAAACCGACCATCGAAACCTGCAGCATGCTGCCCTCGGCAACCGTCAGCGAAAAATGTCCGTCGACGTCGCTCACCGTTCCCTGTGTGCTCCCGGTCACAACGACGTTCGCACCCGCGAGCGGTTCGCGAAACTCGTCATATACCGTGCCTTCCATCCTTACAGTGTTTTGCGCAAATAATGCCCCCCCCCATAACGAATTGACCGTCAGGAAGATAAAGGCGCAGCTCATAATCCTTAATAAACAACTTTTTGCCATAAATAAAAAATTACATGTTAATATTTATTGATTCAGGCGCCAAAGATATTCAACAATTTTCATTCATGCAAGAAAAATTGTGCATTGTGATAAGATTAGTCGTCTTTTTACATCAAAAGACATGCGAACAGGCGAGATTTGGTTGCAAAAAAACTCCATTTCGTGGATTTAAAAACCCGAAATTCAAAGATTTCATGATTTTGAAATCGTTGACTTTTAATTTTTCTGCCGATTCCGGTTTTTCAATTCCATAATCCCGTATCTGTGCAAGAAAAGAATCTGTACAGAGAAACACAAAGAGGGGGAAAATATCTGTGTCCCCTCCCCTCCCTCTCGTGTCGCCATATTCCAAAATATGCCTATCTACGAAGGAATGAAACTCTGATACGGATAATTGTTAGCCGGGAATGCGATGCACAAAAAAACGGAACAGCCCCTCCGGACTGTTCCGCTTAATTCAAATAATCAAAATATGGGCAGGAAAAATGTGCGTTACTCTTTCGGTTGCAAAATATTTTCTTCGGCAGGTGGTGCTTCCGGCGTTTCCGGCGCTTCGACTTCGGTTTCGGCGGCAACCGGTGCTGGCGTTGCGGCCTCTTCCGGTGCTTTTTCAGCCGGGACAATCTCTTTTTTCGCTTTCGGTCTTCTGCCTTCCGTTTTCTTTGCTCCCGTCATTTTCTCTTTCAGGGCGGCGAGTTCTTCGATGTCGCCCAGCGTTGTTTTTTCGATTGCGGGCAAGTTTTCGACGGTCTCCCTTTTCGGAGGTCTGGGAGATTTCTTTTCCGACTCTTTCCTTGCCGCCTTCTGTTCGTCTTCGAAGACGCGACTGTGAGAGAGGATGATGCGCTTGGCTTCCTTGTTAAACTCGATCACCTTGAACGGCAGCCGCTCGTCCATCGAGGCGGATTTGCCGTCTTCCTTCACCAGATGCTTCGGCGTAGCAAAACCTTCCACGCCGTAAGGCAGCGAAACGACCGCGCCCTTGTCCATCATCTCGATGATAATGCCTTCGTGCACGGAGCCTACGGTAAAGAGCGTTTCGAACACGTCCCACGGATTCTCTTCCAGTTGTTTGTGTCCCAGGCTCAGGCGGCGGTTTTCCTTGTCGATTTCCAGCACCTGCACTTCGATTGCGGCGCCGATATACGTAAATTCGCTCGGATGCTTGACTTTCTTTGTCCACGAGAGGTCGGAGATATGAATCAGGCCGTCGACGCCTTCCTCTATTTCGACAAATACGCCGAAGTTGGTGAAGTTGCGTACTTTGGCCGTATGCCTCGAGCCGACGGGGAAGCGTTCTTCGATGCTGAGCCACGGGTCTTCTTTCAGTTGCTTGATGCCCAGCGACATTTTGCGTTCGTCGCGGTCAAGCGTCAGAATGACGGCTTCCACTTCGTCGCCCACTTTCATAAAGTCCTGCGCGCTGCGGAGGTGCTGCGTCCAGCTCATCTCGGAGACATGAATCAGCCCTTCCACGCCCGGCCCTATTTCGATGAACGCGCCGTAGTCGGCCATGACGACGACTTTGCCTTTCACCCGGTCGCCCACCTTCAGGTTCTGATCCAGCGCTTCCCACGGATGTGGGGTCAGTTGCTTCAGGCCGAGGGCGATGCGCCGTTTCTCGTCGTCGAAGTCGAGAATCACCACGTTCACTTTCTCGTCGAATTTGATGATCTCGTCGGGATGCGTCACGCGTCCCCACGAGAGGTCGGTGATGTGAATCAGTCCGTCGACACCGCCCAGGTCGATGAACACGCCGTAGGTCGTGATGTTCTTGACCGTGCCTTCCAGCACCTGGCCTTTTTCCAGCTTCGAGATGATTTCCTTCTTCTGCTGTTCGAGTTCGGCCTCGATCAGCGCCTTGTGCGATACGACTACGTTCTTGAAGTCCTGATTGATTTTCACGATCTTGAATTCCATCGTCTTGCCGACAAACACGTCGTAGTCGCGAATTGGTTTGACGTCGATCTGCGAGCCGGGCAGGAACGCTTCGACGCCAAAAATGTCGACGATCATGCCGCCTTTGGTGCGGCATTTCACGAATCCCTTGATGATTTCATTGTTTTCGAGCGCTTCGTTTACGCGATCCCACGAGCGGGCTGCGCGCGCTTTTTTATGTGAAAGAATGAGTTGACCTTTCCTGTCTTCCTGATTTTCGATGTAGACTTCTACCTCGTCGCCTATCTTCAGGTCGGGGTTATACCTGAATTCCGACATCGGAACGACGCCGTCGGACTTGAATCCGATATTGACTACTACCTCGCGCTTGTTTAAAGCCGTTACTTTACCGATTACGACTTCTTTGTCCTTCATCGTACTTAAGGTTTCGTCGTAGGTTTTTACAAGCTCGTCCTTGTTTTGTTCGTCATAAGCTTCTCCTTTTTCATAGGAATCCCAGTTGAAGTCGTCAACCGGAACAACATTTTTTAAATTTTCCATTAAAGTTAATACTCTCGTTTTTAAAATACTAAGTTAAACATTCAGTTACTGCTCTCAAAAGTCGGGCAAAGTTAATACTTTTTCCGTGTAATAACGCGCTTTTGTATGAAAAAATTCAAAGATTCACGGCAGGATGGGCGCAGACGATAGGGACGCGATGCATCGCGTCTCCACGTTCCAAACCGTTACTGCTGCGCCATCCCATACCGGTACGGTATCCGGTGTCATTGTGAACGCAGTGACGCAATCCAGTCCCCCGTCGCCACGGTCGTATTCAGATTGCTTCACTGCGTTCGCAATTGTAAAAGTCAATTAATTCGTTACATGTTTCTATCTTTGACACGTAATAAGAATTATCATGACAAACTCATCTTTATTATCGCAAACCCTATCCCATCGGATGCTGGGTTGCATCGAGGAGTACGAGCGGAT
>JAIRZY010000047.1 GCA_031266995.1 Tannerella sp. | reverse complement strand
CCGTCGGCTCGACGCCAAGCCCGGCATACCAGCCGTCGTACACCTTACAGTTGAAGGTCGGATTGAGCGACAGACGGAGATAGTTGTCCTTCCCTCTGTCCAAAAGGGGGTTCATGTCTTCGAAAGATGTATAATGATTTTCGTATCTCACCTGTCCGTATCCCGCCTGTATGTCCAGGTCTGCGAAAAACCGTTTCCCCGCGGGCTGCAGCCGGAATTTATATCCGGCCGCCACGTCGAATTTTCTGTCACCGTAAAGAACCGGCACATCGCCCTCGGGCGATACGCGGGGAATCACGTCGTAATACATGCTTTCCCCGCCGGAGACGATAAGCCCCGATTTAAGCTCAATCTGCGCCCGGGCGCCGTGTGCAAACAATACCGCGCAGAAGAACAGAACCGCCTTCATGCACCCGCCATTTACCGTGTGTTTATACCGCCGTGCTTTCATATTAAGAATCTTAAATTTTGAATCTTGAATCTTGAATTTTAAATCCCCTCCGGCCTCAACCCGCGCACGACAGCCCCCGTCCGCCACATCTCGCTTTCGCGCAGCGCCGTCAGTTCACGTTCGAGGCCCTCGCGATAGTCCGCCCGTCCGTTGGCATCTATCGAGCGCTGCGCCTCGTTGCCACATGCCACCTCGCGGTAGAGCCGCTCGAAGACCGGCTTCGTCGCGTCGTGAAACGGCCCCATCCAGTCCAGTGCTCCCCGCTGAGCCGTCGTCGAGCAGTTCGCATACATCCAGTCCATTCCCTTCTCGGCAAAGAGCGGCATGAGCGACTGCGTCAGTTCCTCGACCGTCTCGTTGAACGCCTCCGACGGGCTGTGACCGTTCTCGCGCAGCGTCTCATACTGCGCCAGCAGGAGGCCCTGAATGGCGCCCATCAGCGTGCCGCGCTCGCCCGTGAGGTCCGAATACACCTCCTTCTTGAAAGTCGTCTCGAAAAGGTATCCCGACCCGACGCCGATGCCCAGCGCCACAGCCCGTTCGCGCGCCCGCCCCGTCGCGTCCTGATAGACGGCATACGACGAGTTAAGCCCCCGCCCCTGCAGGAACATGCGCCTGAGCGACGTGCCCGAGCCTTTCGGCGCGACGAGGATGACGTCGATGTCCGCCGGGGGCACGATGCCCGTCCGCTCGCTGTAAGTAATGCCGAAGCCGTGCGAAAAATAAAGCGCCTTGCCCGCCGTCAGGTACTGCCTGATGCGCGGCCACACCTCGATCTGCGCGGCGTCCGAGAGGAGGTACTGCACGATGGTAGCCCGCTCGCACGCCTCCTCGATGCCAAACAGCGTCGCGCCCGGTGTCCAGCCGTCGGCCACCGCCCTGTCCCACGTCGCACCGCCGCCGCGCTGCCCCACGATCACGTCGAAGCCGTTGTCGCGCAGGTTCATTCCCTGACCCGGCCCCTGCACGCCGTAGCCGATCACGGCGATCGTCTCGCCCTTCAACACCTCTGCCGCTTTCTCCAGCGGAAACTCGTCGCGGGTGACTACGTTCTCGTCCACTCCGCCAAAATTCATGATAGCCATACTCTTTTTCAGTTTTTATTTATGAATGAAAATAATATATCCTCCCACTCGCCGCTATTCCCAGACGACCGCCGCACGGCACACCGCCCTGCCTTCGTGACACACGGCCATGTGATACCGCCCGTCGCCGGCCCCGGCCATGTGAAACGTCAGCGTCATGTCATACGTACCTTCCGACAGATACGCGATCTCGAAGCGGCGCACCTCGCCGTCCCTGAACAGCGCGATGTCGAACATGTCCAGCAGATGTTCCATATATTTGATACTGTTGAAATGTCCGTTCACGTCGAGGTCGCTGTACCTGACGCGGTACGGTTCGCCCGGCGCCGTGCCCTCGACCGCCGGGATCTTTCCCGGACGCATCACCGGACACGGACGGTCGTCGACGAGATACGCCCGCAGCGCCTCGCCGTCGAGCGGCACCGGGCGGCGCGTCGCCACGTCGATGGCAGCCCACGTGGAATGGGCATAGCCCACCGTCCGCCCCGCGTCGCCCACGCACTCGAAGCAGCGGCAGGTGAAGAGTCGCGAGACGTCGCTGATCCACGTGTGCAGCGTGAGCGGCCCGGCCGGCATGACGGGATATTCCGCCATCTCGATCGCTATCCGCGAGAGCACCCATGCCGTGTGCCTGCCCGACATATCGCCAAACCCGAATCCGCGCGACGAGGCATGGCGCGAGGCGGCATGTAGCATGTAGCTGCACAGCGTCGGGATCGTGACCCGTCCTCTGAAATCGAGCATATACGATTCGGGGGCGAACTGATATGTGCCTGTCTTATCCATTTTTTCTTTCCAGACGTTCCTTCATGGCGTTAAGCATGTCGCTCAGGCGTTCCACCCTGCTTTTGGTGATGGCGATGCGCCCGGAGCGTATGAACTGCAGTACGCCGACGCGCTCGCTCAGCTCGCGGAAAAGCGCCTGCGTCTCTTCGTAATGCCCGCTTTTTTCGAGCACGACGCACGCCTCGTTGATTTCGAGCACCCGTGCGCCGTATCGCCGGATCAGTTCCTCGACCGACGCCAGCTTCAGAAACTGCTCCGTGCCCAGCTTGTAGAGTGCGATTTCCTGATACACCAGGTCTTCGTCCGTATTGTAATACGCCTTCAGGATGTCGACGCGCCTGTCGATCTGTTTCACGACCCGGTCGATCATGTCTTCGTCCGCAAAAGTGGTAATGGTAAACTTGTGGATGCCCTCGATGGCCGACGGCGAGACCGAGAGGGTCTCGATGTTCAGTTGCCGGCGGGTGAAGATGATGGCGATCTGGTTCAGCAGCCCCACCGTATTCTCGGAGAAGATAATCACCGTATATAATTTCCCGTGTTCCATAATCACTGTCTGATATTATTCTACAATCATCCCGTTCAGGCTCTTTCCGGCGGGCACCATCGGGTACACCATTCCCGTCTTCTCCACGTGAGCGACCAGCAGGTATCCGCCGTCGTAGTCGAGCATTTCGCGGATGGCGCCGTCCAGCTCGTCCCGTTCCGACACGGCGCGCGCGCCCAGCCTGTAAGCCCGGGCAATGGTAACGAAGTCGGGATTCTCCATCTCCGTAAACGAATATCGCCCGTGCCAGAACAGCGCCTGCCACTGGCGCACCATGCCGAGGAAATCGTTGTTGAGGAGGATGATTTTCAGGTTCAGATGCTCCTGCATGACGGTGCCCAGCTCCTGGAGGGTCATCTGCAGACCGCCGTCGCCCACGAAGCAGCACACCGTACGTTCGGGCGCGCCGAGCTTTGCGCCGATGGCCGCCGGCAGGCCGTAGCCCATCGTGCCCAGCCCGCCGGACGAAACGACACTGCGCGTGCGGCTGTATCTGAAGTAGCGTACGCTCATCATCTGGTTCTGCCCGACGTCGGTCACCAGCACGGCATCGTCGCCGGTCGCTTCCGATACCCGGCGCACGACTTCGCCCATGCGCAGGGGGCCGGAGGCGGGGTGTATTTCTTTCTGTATGACGCGGGCGTCTTCTTCCTGCGCGTCGGCGCCGAACGAAGCGATCCACGCGTCGTGCGTCGCGGGGCGCAGCAGCGCAGTGAGGGACGTCAGCGTCTCCCGGGCGTCGCCCGGCAGCGGGACGTCGACCGGCACGTTTTTGCCTATCTCCGACAGGTCGATGTCTATGTGGATGATTTTCGCCTGCCGCGCGTATGTGTTCAGGTCGCCCGTCACGCGGTCGTCGAAGCGCATGCCGATGGCGATCAGCACGTCGCACTCGTTCGTCCTGCGGTTCGGCCCTATGTTGCCGTGCATGCCCAGCATCCCCGTGTTCAGCCGGTAGTCCGAGGGCATGGACGAAAGGCCCAGCATGGTCGTCGCGGCGGGAATGGCGGCTTTTTCGAGGAAAGCCTTCAACTCCTGCTCGGCGCCGCTCAGTATCACTCCCTGCCCGACGAGGGCAAACGGTTTGCGGGCGCCGTTGATCAGGTCGGCCGCCGCCGCGAGCTGCGCCCGGTCGGTTTCGGGCACGGGCTGGTAGCTGCGGATGAAGCGTACGGGGCTGTACGTATAGTCGACCGTCCCCACCTGCGCGTCTTTGGCAATATCTATCAGCACGGGGCCGGGACGCCCCGAGGAGGCGATGAAAAACGCCCGCGAGACGGCCCACGCTATTTCTTCGGCACGGCGCACCTGATAGGCCCATTTCGTGATCGGCAGGGCGACACCGATCATGTCGACCTCCTGAAAGGCGTCCGTGCCCAGCAGCGGCGAGGGTACCTGCCCGGTAATGACCACGATCGGCGTGCTGTCGAGCATCGCGTCGGCAATGCCGGTAATCGTGTTTGTCGCGCCCGGCCCGGAGGTGACGAGCGCCACTCCGACGCGGCCGCTCACGCGCGCATAGCCCTGTGCGGCATGTGTCGCACCCTGTTCGTGGCGTACGAGCACATGTCGCAGACGCGTCCTGTAGTCATACAGGCAGTCGTATATCGGTATTGCCTGTCCGCCCGGATAGCCGAACACGCAGTCGACACCTTCGGCTATCAACGTGCGGAGCAAGGCCTCCGAGCCTGTTATTTTATTTTTTCCCATAATTAAAATTCATAGATTCCATGATACAGGGAGTCAAAGATTCAGTCCTAACCAGGTTTCCATCTCCTGATTTTCCCCTCCCTGCATTTGCTCATTCTCTCATTCTTACATTATATAATCCTGACCCCACCCCTGTCTGCCGAAGAGACCATACGTGCGTATGCGCGCAGGGCCTTGGAGACCGTTCTGTCCCGCACGGGCATCCACGCCGCCGCGCCCTTTGCCTCCTCGGCAGCGCGCCGTGCGGCCAGTTCGGCGTCCGTCAGCCGCACGCGGATGCTGCGGCCGGGGATGTCGATATCAATTATGTCGCCGTCGCGCAGCAGTCCGACGGCTCCGCCCGATGCGGCTTCGGGCGAAACATGCCCGATGCTTAACCCCGACGTGCCTCCGCTGAAGCGTCCGTCGGTAATCAGCGCGCACGACTTGCCCAGATGCCGCGATTTGAGGTACGACGTCGGGTAAAGCATTTCCTGCATGCCGGGTCCGCCCTTCGGCCCTTCGTAGATGATGACGACGACGTCGCCCGCCTGCACCGTTCCACCGAGGATGCCCTCGCACGCATCTTCCTGCGAATGGAACACGCGCGCCTTTCCGCTGAACACCCACGTGCTTTCGTCCACGCCCGCAGTCTTTACGACACATCCGTCCGGGGCGATGTTACCCCTCAGTACCGCAAGCCCGCCGTCGCGCGAATAGGCGTGCGCCATGTCGCGGATGCAGCCGCCAGCGCGGTCGGTGTCCAGCGTGTCGTAATACGTGTTCTGCGAACCCATCTCGAGGCTGAAGACGTTCGCGGGCGCGCTTCCGTATATCTTCGCCGCTCCGTCGCAGGGGCGGGGGCCGGCGATGTCGAAGCGTTCGAGCGCCTCGCCCAGCGTCAGTCCGTCCACGCGCCCGACGGAGACGTCGAGCAGGCCGCCGCGGGCAAGCTCGGCCATGATGCCGAGGACGCCTCCCGCACGGTTGACGTCTTCGACGTGATATTCCGGCGTGTTCGGCGCTACTTTGCAGAGGCACGGCGAATGGCGCGAGAGGGCGTCGATGTCCTTCATCGTGAAGTCCACGCCCGCCTCGTTGGCGATGGCGAGGAGATGGAGGACGGTGTTTGTCGAGCCTCCCATGGCAATGTCGAGCGTCATCGCGTTCATGAAGGCGGCGCGCACGGCAATGCTGCGCGGCAGGACGGCATCGTCGCCGTCGCGGTAATACCTGTATGCATTTTCAACGATCAGCGCGGCGGCGTCACGGAAGAGCTGCAGGCGGCCGGCGTGTGTGGCGACCACCGTGCCGTTGCCGGGCAGGGCGAGGCCGATGGCTTCGTTCAGGCAGTTCATCGAATTGGCGGTAAACATACCGGAGCAGGAGCCGCACGTGGGACATGCCGCCGCTTCGAGCGCCCGTATCCCGTCGTCCGGCACGCTGTCGTCGGCAGCAGCGACCATCGCGTCGATGAGGTCGAGCCGGCGTTCGCCCAGCCGTCCGGCTTCCATCGGGCCTCCGGAGACGAAGACGGCGGGGATGTTGAGCCGCATGACGGCCATGAGCATGCCGGGCGTGATTTTGTCGCAGTTGCTGATGCAGACCAGGGCGTCGGCCTTGTGAGCGTTGACCATGTATTCGACACTGTCGGCAATGAGGTCGCGCGAGGGGAGGGAATAGAGCATGCCGTCGTGTCCCATCGCGATACCGTCGTCGATGGCGATCGTATTAAATTCGGCGGCAAAGCAGCCGCGCTTTTCGATTTCGGCTTTCACGAGCTGTCCGGCGCCGTGCAGGTGGACGTGTCCGGGCACAAACTGGGTGAACGAATTGGCAATGGCGATCACAGGCCTGCCGAACTGTTCCTCCTTCATGCCGCCGGCCTTCCAGAGCGCTCGTGCACCCGCCATGCGGCGGCCCTGCGTGCTGACTGCGCTTCGCAGTGGGTTCAAATATTTCATCATTCAAAGATTCAGTTATTCCATTATTATCTTCATTTTCCGGCTACGGTTTCGAAACGTCCGCGCCGCGCGAAGTATAACGAAGCTGCAAAGGTAGGGGTTCCTTTATAATCTCCAAACAATTTGAGTGAAAAATCACTTTATGCCTAAAAACTGTAAGGAGAAATGGAATAAAAACTTAAATAAGTAATCTTTCAGGAATGCGCTTATACATTTGTGGCCGGCAATATGGCGATTCCGGCCAGAAGTAATACAACAGTCAGAAATGATTTTACTTTCATTTTTCCCGATCATTTAACTTTATGATGGCAAAGGCAGATATATTTCAAGAGTGCACAAATTTTTTTCCCGATAATATATCGGTCTTCCCCGACAAAAAGACAGACCGTTCACGCCGGCCGGCAGAATCAGAGCTTAATTTTATATTCCACACCCAGAAATATTGCGTCCGGGTCTTTTACGGAAGTATGCCGGTCGAAGCGGATAAAAAAATCCATGTAACCCGTGCGGTTCAGACGCCAGGACGCGCCGCCCTGATAACGGATACGTGCGGGCGAAGCGCTTTTGGGATCGTTCAGGTCGCTGGAAAGTTCGAGGGAAAGGAACGGTTTCCACGGAGAACCCCAGATTTCGTATTCCGCACGGATACGATTTTTCATAACATGCTTCGGATTGATTCTGTAGGAGCTTCGGTTTTCGTCGCGGAGGGTACTTTGCAGGCGTCCGCGCCACGACAGGGTGAA
>JAIRZY010000027.1 GCA_031266995.1 Tannerella sp. | reverse complement strand
ATTTGAGTATACAAAGCAAAAGCCTGCAAAATATCACATTCTACAGGCTTTTTAATTCAACATATTAAACATTTACAGCCATTTGGCGGAAAGAGAGGGATTCGAACCCCCGGTACAGTCACCCATACACCGCATTTCGAGTGCGGCCCGATCGACCACTCCGGCATCTTTCCTTTGCTAAGAGCGCCCAAAGATAGAAACTTTTTCCGAATATCGACGCCGGCCGACCGGCTTTTCTGCCCGCAAAATCGAAAAAACGGGGCCGTCATATTCTTTCGAGCACTTTTTCAATCAGTTTCGTGAGGCTGTCCTTGTACGAGACATTCATACAGTGGTCTGCACGTCCGGCGATGATGCAGCAGGCCGTCATGGCGCGATGTCCCATCAATGCCGCCAGACCTGCCAGAGCCGAACTTTCCATCTCGAAATTGGTGATTCGACGACCTCGATATTCGACAGCCTCAATTTTGGCGTTGAGCGCCGGGTCATACAGCGACAGGCGCAGCGTGCGTCCCTGCGGGCCGTAAAAGCCGTTTGCTGCAATTGTGACACCACGCAGCATGTCGTCCTGCGCAATCTGCTCGACCAGCGACGCATCGGCACGCACGACGTACGGCCGCAATCCGTCGAAACACCATCCAAGCTGCCGCAGCAAAGCCTCTTCAAAGTCAACATCGCGTATGCTCAGGTTCCGGTCATAGAAATAGATGACGCCATCCAGTCCGATGGAATATTCAGCCACGACGAACGAGCCGACCGGCGCGAACGGTTGCAGTCCTCCCGACGTGCCGATGCGCACCATCGCGAGCTGGCGGAAAGCCGGTTTAACCGAGCGTGTGCCGAAGTCGATATTGGCAAGCGCATCCAGCTCGTTGACAACGATATCCATATTGTCGCAACCGATGCCGTGCGACACGACGGTAATGCGCTTCCCCCGATAACTTCCCGTGATGGAATGAAACTCGCGATTCTCGATGTCACATTCCCTGTTGTCCAGATAATTGCCGATGACGGAAACGCGTGCCGGATCGCCGACCAGAATCACCCTCTCTGCCAGATGCTCCGGTTTGAGATGTAGATGGAAGATGCTCCCATCTGCATTGATAATAAGCTCGGAGGGAGGGATTTGTTTCATCTCGCGGCGTCAGTCCTTAATCGGCTTGCTTGGATTGGCGGACGGCTTGGCGATGGCATCGCGCATGGACGTGTCGGCCTCAATATTTTTCATCCGGTAGTAGTCCATGATTCCGAGGTTGCCGTTGCGGAAGGCTTCGGCCATGGCTCTGGGCACTTCGGCTTCGGCTTCGATGACCTTGGCGCGTGCTTCCTGTGCTTTGGCTTTCATTTCCTGCTCGGTAGCGACGGCCATGGCACGGCGTTCCTCGGCTTTTGCCTGCGCAATGTTTTTATCTGCCTGTGCCTGGTCCATTTGCAGGGCGGCGCCGATATTTTTACCAATGTCAATGTCTGCGATGTCGATGGAAAGAATCTCGAATGCCGTCCCCGCATCCAGTCCTTTGCGTAACACCAACTTGGATATGGAATCGGGATTCTCGAGCACGCTTTTGTGATTTTCGGACGAACCGATGGACGAGACGATTCCTTCGCCTACGCGCGCAAGTACGGTCTCTTCGCCGGCACCGCCCACCAACTGTTTGATGCTGGCGCGCACGGTCACACGCGCTTTGGCAATCAACTGGATACCGTCTTTCGCTACGGCCGTAACCGGAGGCGTGTCAATCACTTTCGGATTTACCGACATCTGTACGGCCTGAAACACGTCGCGCCCCGCAAGGTCAATGGCCGTTGCCATCTGGAACGTCAGGTCGATATTGGCCTTTGAGGCGGAAACCAGTGCGTGTACCACACGCTCGACGTGTCCACCCGCCAGATAGTGCGCTTCCAGTTCGTCACGCGTGAGCATGCTCAATCCCGCCTTGTGCGCTTCAATCATCGCCCTCGCAATGACGCCGGGCGGCACTTTACGGATGCGCATCAAGAACAACTGTATCAGCGAAATGCTGACACCCGATACTTTTGCAGATATCCATAACAGAAACGGTACGTAGTACCAGAATACGAAAAACAGGATAACTACAGCGAAAATCAATAAATAGAAAATAAAGTCTGTCATAGTTTTAAGATATTAATTTTGAATAGATTTTACAATTACGTGATAGCCCTCTATATGCATGATGACAACAGGCGTCTGTTCGTCGATAAAACTCTCCATGGACTTGGCCTCGACGGTGGTATTGCCGAAGCGAGCCTTCCCGATAGGCGCCAGCCGCGAGAGCGTGATGCCTTCGTCGCCCGGGTTAAGTCCCATGTCGCGTGTCGAAGCAAGTTTGGAATCGACAGTCGTATTAAGCGCAATCCGGCGAAGTGATTTCGAGCGGAGTATCCAGTAGAAAAAAGCACCATACACGACGAGCGATGCACCCAGCGTGACATGCCCGCCCGCCGTTCCCAGCGTGTAATAGCTGTACACGACGCCACCGATAGCAAACAGTGCGCCTCCGATACCCGCCAGCGTGACGCCGGGAAAAAGGAATATCTCCAGCAGAAACAAAATGATTGCAATAGCTGCAAATGCAACGATGATAGTGATACTTAATGTCATGGCTGTTAAAATTAATGATTATTTTCCGAATTGCGCGTTTTCTTTATCCATTCGTTCAGTTGCGCGTAGAGCGTCATCAGTTCTTCCTCCGATTTCAGGATAGATGATCTCAACTGGCTGCGTACCGCTTCGTTACCCGTCGCATATTTGTCCCGCGATTCGTGCAGGCTTTGTTCGATGGATTCGATTTGTCTGCGGAGGCTTTCCACTTTCCGGTAGAAACTCTCGCCTTCGGGGCTTTTGAAGTCGCTCCACGTGTAATAGGTCGCCCGGTCGCTTACAACAAGCTCGAAATCATTCGACTGTTTCGGAAAAGCCGAGATCGTTTCGTCCGTTTGCGCCCTGGCGATTAACTCCGTATAATCGCTGTCCGCCGCCCACGTATCCCGGATAGATGCCAGCCAGGCCCTGCGACACAACCATGCATCGTCATCGCTTCCAGCAATCCGCTTACGGGATTCGTCGGGAATGAACAGGTAGACGCACACTTTACCTTCCGGCTGGTTGCGGTCGGAGACAAACCAGCCGATTTCTTTCGTCTCGTCGATGACCATCAGGTAGTCGTTGGCAGTCGAATTGAACGGCATACCCAGTTGTTCAGGCGTCAGGAAGGCGTTGTTTTTATAGCGCGTGACGAACAGGTCGTATCCGCCAATGGAACCGTTTCCCTTCGAAGCAAAATAGAGCGTCACGCCGTCGCCCCGTACGAAGGGATAGTTGTTTTCTGACGTATCCGACGGAAAGAGGAGGCTTTCGTCCGCCCAGGCGTCCAGCAGTCGTGACTGGGTGTGCAGGGCATATCGACCGTTTTCATCAGGACGTCCATAGTATGCCTGATCACCTTTCGGATTGATATATACGGTCGTCTGCGAGGCTGCCGACTGGAAAAAGTCTCCGTAAGGCTGTAGCGAACCGCAGTCTTCGCTCAGGAAATAGGCCGAAAGGATTCTGTCTTTAGGGACGACAATGCTGTCGATTACCTGCACGTCTTCCATTCGTTCCTTCATGCGGAGTAACTTTTCGACGTGCTCAAGTTGTGCCTTGTACGGTTCGGTATCTTCTTTCTTTTTTGTCATGAGTGCGATGTATCCTTCCCATATATCGACGGCCTCGGCAAAGCGGTACGACGAAGTATAAATCGCAGCCAGGTAGAGATATGCATCGGCCACCTCGCGTTTGTGAGCTACCAGTAGATGCCTTTCGGCCGCATCGAAATCGCCCGTTTCGAAGCAGCAGACGCCATACCATAAATTATAGGACGGATTCGAGGCCGACTGCTTGACCAGCCGTTCAAAAGCCGGCTTGGCTTCCTCGTATTCGCCTTCATTATAGAGTTTTTTCGCCTGGTCGAGACTTTGTGCATGCACGCCGAGCGCAAGGCAGGCCGCCATCACAATTCCAGTCAGTCTTAATATGCAAACTTTCATCTTTTGAAGTACAGATAAATTAGCCTTTCAAAGTTACGCAGAATAATTGAAAGCGATTAGAATGAACTGATTTTTTTTTCAATAAAAGCAAATATTGCCTGTTTTTCGTCGGGATGAAACCACGTGATACTGTCGTCGTGTCTGAACCAGGTCATCTGTTTACGGGCATAGATGCGTGTGTTACGTTTGATTTTTTCGACGGCCTGTTCCAGCGTCCATTCTCCGTTGAAGTAGAGGAACAGTTCCTTGTATCCTACCGTATTGAGCGCATTGAGATGGCGGAGGGAATACATTTTCCGGGCTTCGTCGAGCATGCCGTCTGCCATCATCCGGTCGACACGGTAGTTGATGCGGTCATACAATTCCTCGCGCGGGCGTGTCAGTCCGATTTTGAGGATGCGGAAAGGGCGCGTCTTGACGCGGCGCGTACGGAATGACGAGTAGGGGCGACCGGTCATACGGCAGATTTCGACGGCGTGGATGACGCGCTTGCGGTTTTGCCGGTCGACTTCGCTGTAGTGAACGGGATCGGAGTGGCGGAGTTCTTCGAGCAACGGCGGTAGCCCTTCCTGCTCGTATTGGCGGCGGACAGATTCGCGCACGTCGGGCGTCACGGTCGGCATGTCGTCGATGCCCCGACAGACGGCGTCGATATACATCATCGATCCACCTGAGAGCAGGAGGACGCGATGGCACTTAAAAAGCGTGTCCAGCAACGCCATGACGTGAGTTTCAAAGAGGCTGGCGCTGTAATACTCCGTCGGTTCGAGCGTGCCGACCATATAGTGCACGGCTTGTGCGCGCTGCGCAGGCGTGGGGGCGGCCGTGCCAATGACAAGGTCTCTGTACAACTGGCGCGAGTCGGCCGAGATGACCGGCGAGCCGTATTTTCGCGCCAGTTGCAGGCTCAAATCCGTTTTACCGACGCCGGTAGGTCCGAGCAGTACAAGCAGTACGTTCACCTGTCAGTAACGCTCGTCTTCAAACATATTCTCAGTGGAATCGTTGTAATTCAAGTCACCCAGTTCGTCCTCGTCGTATTCCGAATCGCCGTAAAATTCGTCGTCAACATCGACGCTTTCCAGTCGTTTTTCCATTTCTTCGCTCGAGATGGTCTGGGGAGGAGGCATACCGACAGAGAGAGTACAGAGAGCCTTGTCGAGGTGCTGACCGGTGATGATTTCGCTCAGTTCCATGAAGAAAACGCGCTCCATCATATAGTCGAACACGTAGAGCAGTTTCTGGTGCTCGTCTTCCAGCAGCTCGTCCAGCGGCGTTTTTTCCATCAAGTATGTATCCACTTCGGCCGAGTATGTATTCACTTCGGCCGAGGGGTCCATATCGATTCGCGTGATTTCGGTCTTTTTGTTCCAGTCTTCGTCGCAAATAAAAAACGAGCACATCTCTTTCTGTGTGAATCCGGTCGTTTCGAGGATAGCGTTGTGCAAATCCAAAAAAGTGGCCTCGGAACTGATTTGTATCTCCCGTTTGAAATCGTCCACTTCGTCTGAAAGAATAAGAAATCGGTATATCATAAATTACTGTCTGTTTTTAGCCCTCAAAAGTAGGAAATATTATAAACATAGCATTTCAAGTCGGCTGTTTTTTTCAGCATCGGCGGGCTATTCGTCGATAGAACCTCTGACGATGCCACGGTTCGACGACTTGATGAAGTCCAGTATCAGGTCGCGCTCCACACTCGGTTCATATTCTGTTTCAATACATTTGAGCGCATCCTTATTATTCAGCCCGCGCGTGTAGAGCGTACGGTAGATGTCCTGGATGAGGTATACCTGTTCGTTGGTGAAGCCGCGCCGGCGCAGTCCGACGATGTTGATGCCGCAGTATGCGATGGGTTCGCGGCCTATCAGCGTGTAGGGAGGGATGTCCTTGCCGATGCGCGAACCGCCCTGAATCATCACATGTTTGGAGATGCGCGTGAACTGGTGCACCAGCGAGCCGCCGCTGACGATGGCGTAGTCGTCGATCTCGACCTCGCCCGCAATCTGCGAGGCATTGCCGATAATGACGTGATCTTTCACCACGCAGTCGTGGGCAATGTGCGAATAGGCCATGATGAAACAATGATTTCCGATAATCGTCCGGCCTTTCGATGCCGTTCCGCGGTTGACGGTCGCACATTCGCGGATAGTCGTGTCTTCGCCGATTTCGACCGTAGTCGTTTCGCCCTTGAACTTCAGGTCCTGCGGGATGCCGGCAATCACGGCGCCCGGAAAAATATTGCAGTTCCTGCCGATACGCGCCCCATTGAGAATCACGGTGTGCGAAAATATATGCGTATTGTCGCCGATGACGACGTCTTTTTCGATGACGGCGAAAGGGTCGATCGTGACGTTGTTCCCGACTTTCGCTTCGGGATGAATTACTGTTAACGGGAAATTCATGATAAGGGTTGTTTATTTGTTTTTAATGATTTGAGCCATAAATTCGGCTTCGCAGACGACTTTTTCTCCGACGAAGACGTATCCCTTCATCGTAGAAATGCCCCGGCGCATGGGCGCCAGCAGTTCGAGACGGAAAATCAGCGTATCGCCCGGCACTACTTTCTGGCGGAATTTCACGCCGTCGATTTTCATGAAATACGTGGAATAACGCTCAGGTTCGTCTACCGAGTTAAGGACCAGCAGCCCGCCGGTCTGCGCCATGGCTTCGACGAGCAGCACGCCCGGCATGACGGGTTCCTGCGGGAAGTGTCCCTGAAAAAACGGTTCGTTGACGGTCACGTTCTTGATGCCGACGATGTAGTGGCCACCGATCTCGATGATACGGTCAACGAGCAGGAACGGATAGCGGTGCGGCAGCAGTTCCCTGATGCGGTTGATGTCCATGACGGGTGCACATTCGGGACGGAAAATGGGCGCCTGTATCTCGTTTACCTTTATGTCTTTTCGAATCAGGCGCGCCAGCTGGTTATTGATTTTGTGCCCCGGACGGGTCGCGACGATATGCCCCTTGACGGGTTTGCCGATCAGGGCGATGTCACCGATGACGTCGATCAGTTTGTGACGCGCAGGCTCGTTGCTGTATACCAGCGGCTTGTCGTTCACGTAGCCAAGCCTGTCGCAGTCGTAGTGAGACAGGCCGAACTCGTCGGTCAGACGGTCCAGTTCCTGCTGGGGCATCTTTTCGTCGTAGATGACGATGGCATTGTCGAGATCTCCGCCCTTGATGAGGTTGTTTTTGCGCAGCGTTTCTATCTCGCGGACAAAGACGAACGTGCGCGAAGCCGCTATCTCGCCGGCGAAACGGCCGATGTCGGTCAGAGTGGCGTACTGGCTGGAGAGTACGGACGAGTCGAATGAAATGAGCACGTTCATGCTGAACTTGTCGTCGGGAAGGATGACGAGCGACGAGCCGCTTTTCTCGTCCGTCACCTCTATCTTGTGGCGCACGATGTAATAGTCGCGCGGTGCGTTCTGCTCTACGCTGCCTGCTTTTTCGATGGCTTCGGAGAAGAAGCGGGCGCTGCCGTCGAGTATCGGAAACTCGGGCGCGTCGACCTCTATCATGCAGTTGTCTATCTCTGCGGCATACAGCGCAGCTATCGCATGTTCGACGGTTCCGACCTGTACGTCGTTGTGGCCTACCACCGTGCCTCGCTGCGTGTTGACGACGTTCTCGGCAAGAGCGTCGATCACCGGCTGGCCGTCGATGTCTGTCCGCCTGATTTTATATCCGTGATTTTCGGGCGCGGGAAGAAAGCGGATGTGAATGTCCAGCCCGGTATGCAGCCCGATTCCCCGCAACGAAAATTCAGATGCGATCGTTTTCTGTTTTTGCATCCTTTGTTGTTATTTTGGTGTTACTTTACTTTTCAGTTCTTCCACTTCCTGCTGCAGGCGGTTCAGCGTTTTATATATGTCCGGCAATTTGTGCACCACGACCGTAGAGCGAAAAAAATCTTTCACGGCGATGGCGGGCGTCCCCATCACGGTCGCGTCCGGCGCGAGGTCGCGCATGACACCCGACTGGGCGGCGATGACGGTGCCGTCGCCGATGTGCAGATGTCCGGCGATGCCCACCTGCCCGGCGAAGCGGCAACGCTTGCCAACCTTCGTCGAGCCGGCGATGCCCGTCTGCGCCGCCATCACGGTGTCTTCGCCGATTTCCACATTGTGGGCGATCTGTATCAGATTATCCAGTTTCACGCCGCGGCGGATGACGGTCGAACCCATCACGGCGCGGTCGACGGTCGTATTCGCACCGATTTCCACTTCGTCCTCCAGCACGACGTTTCCGATCTGGGGTATTTTTTTGTACTGCTGTCCTTCGGGCGCATGGTCTTCGGGGGCAAAGCCGAATCCGTCTGCTCCGATGACGGCACCGGCGTGGATGATGCAGCGCTGCCCGACAGAGCAGCGGGCGTAGACGGTTACATGCGGATAGATCGCGCTGCCGTCGCCGATGCATACGTGGTCGCCCACGCAGGCGAAGGGATGAATGACACAGTTACGGCCGATGACGGCGTGCTCGCCGACGCAGGCCATTGCTCCCACGAAGCTGCCGTCGCCCACCTGCGCCGACGCGGCAATGCATGCAGACGGGTGGACACCTGTCCTGCGCTCCTGCTGCGTCTGCTCGACCATGCTCATGAGCGAGGCCAGGGCAGTGTAGGCGTTGGGGACCCGTATCAGCGTGGCCCCGACGGCGGCCGAGGGTATGAAGTCATTGTTTATCAAAACGACACTCGCGTCTGTACGGTAGAGGTAGTGTTCATATTTCGGGTTTGCCAGAAACGTAAGAGAACCTTTTTTGCCTTCTTCTATTTTCGAAAAGCTGTTCACTGTTACTTTCGGATTACCTTCTATCTTTCCATTAAGAAAGGTTGCCAGTTCTTCAGCAGAAAACTCCATTTTTGTTGTCAATTATTTCTATAATATTTAATAAAAGGCGGCAGGCAAAACCCCGTAGCCGCGTTTTCATTAATATAAACCGGACAAAGTTGAGAATAATTTTCCGGATACACGTACTTTTTAGTATTATTTTAGTTATTACATTCCCAGATAACCTGCCATTTCGGCCTGTGTTTTCCGCGCTTCGCGGCGTGCGGCGTCGGCGAAGGCCTCCGTCCGGTCGGCATAAATGATTGCGCGCGAAGAGTTGACGAGCAGCCCGCACTGTGCATTCATCCCGTACCGGCATACCTCTTCGAGCGAGCCACCCTGCGCGCCGACGCCCGGCACGAGCAGGAAATGACGGGGTGCGAGGCGACGCACCTCGAGAAACATGCGGCCCTGCGTGGCGCCAACGACATACATCATCTGCTCGTCCGTCGCCCACGTCTGCGATTTTTTCAGCACCGTTTCGAACAGGCGTTCACCGCGTGCGTCGACGGTCATCTGAAAATCCTGCGACCCGCGATTGGACGTGAGGGCGAGCAGGATGACCCACCGCCCTTCGGCCAGGAAGGGGGTGATGCTGTCTTCGCCCATGTAGGGGGCGACCGTCACGGCGTCGACACCCGCGCGGTCGAAAAACGAGCGGGCGTAGAGCTCCGATGTGTTGCCGATGTCGCCCCGTTTGGCGTCGGCAATGATAAACTGGTCCGGATAGTACGTCCGTATGTAGGCCACCGTCTTCTCGAACGCGGCAAGCCCCCGCGCGCCGAGGCTCTCGTAGAAGGCCAGATTGGGCTTGTAGGCCACGCAGTACGGGGCCGTAGCGTCGACAACGGCGCGGTTGAACGCGAAAACGGGATCGTCCTCGCCCAGCAGATGCGGCGGGATGAGGCGAATATCCGTATCCAGACCCACGCAGAGGAAAGAGCGTTTTTCCCTGATATGATCGTAAAGTTCCAGCCGTGTCATATATATATAAATGAATCTTTGAATCCCGTGATCATTGAGCGTCAAGCATTGAATTTATAACTCGCCCGCCTTCATCCGTTCCGCATTTTCGGCCACGGTCAGGCGGTCGATGCACTCCTGAATGTCGCCGTCCATGAAGGCGGCCAGATTGTAGACGGTATAGTTGATGCGGTGATCGGTGATGCGTCCCTGCGGATAGTTGTAGGTACGGATCTTCGCCGAGCGGTCGCCGGTCGATACCATTGTTTTGCGTTTCGAGGCGATCGCGTCCTGATGGCGTCGCAGCTCCGCGTCGTACAGTCTGGCGCGCAGCATCTGCATGGCCAGCTCGCGGTTGGCCAGTTGCGTGCGCGCCTGCTGGCAGACGACGACGATGCCTGAGGGGCGATGCGTAAGCTGCACCTTCGTCTCGACCTTGTTCACGTTCTGCCCGCCCGCGCCGCCCGAGCGCGCCGTCTGCATCTCGATGTCGGCCGGATTGATTTCCACGTCCACCTCTTCGGCTTCGGGCAGCACGGCCACGGTCGCGGCCGACGTGTGCACACGTCCCTGCGTCTCGGTCTGCGGGACGCGCTGCACGCGGTGCACGCCCGATTCGTATTTCAGGATGCCGTATACGCCGGCGCCCGCGACGGTAAAGATGATTTCCCTGAATCCCCCGGCCGGGCCTTCCGTCACGCCGGTGACTTCGGTTTGCCAGCCCCGGGCTTCGCAGTATTTCACATACATGCGGTAGAGGTCGCCGGCAAAGATCGCCGCCTCGTCGCCGCCCGTCCCGCCGCGTATCTCGACGATGGCGTTTTTGTCGTCCTGCGGGTCGGCGGGGACGAGCATGAGCTTCACCTCTTCCTCGAGGCGGGGGAGGCGCGCCTGACACGACTCCAGCTCGGCGCGGGCGATTTCCTTCAGTTCCGGATCGGCTTCACCGGCCAGGATGTCTTTCGCCTCCCCGATGTCGCGGAGGAGCTGCCGGTAGTCGGCGCGCGCCTTCATCAGCCGGCCAAGCTCCCTGTATTCCTTCGCGAGACGGACGTAGCGCTTACGGTCGGCGATGACCGAGGGGTCGGTGATGCGCGTCGAAACCTCTTCAAAACGGCCCGTCAGGCTGTCGAGGCGGGACAGTATGCTGCTCGCGTCTGGCATGCGTATCGTCTAACTGTATCTTAATTCTCCAAATTCGGAACGGATGATCAGCTCCCGGCCGTCGCAGGCCTCGACGTGCCCGACTACCCGGGCGTCGACGCGAAACGCCTCCGAGAGCGCAATCGCTTCGGCGGCATACGCCTCGGGAAGATAGATTTCCATCCGGTGCCCCATGTTGAACACCTTGTACATCTCGGCCCACTCCGTGCCACTCTGCGCCTGAATCGCGCGAAAGAGCGGCGGGACGGGAAAGAGATTGTCTTTCACCACGCGCATGCCGTCCACGAAGTGCAGTATCTTCGTCTGTCCGCCGCCCGAGCAGTGCACCATGCCGTGTATGTGCGGCCGCATCGCGTCGAGAATGCTTTTCACCACCGGCGCATAGGTGCGCGTCGGCGAGAGGACGAGCCGTCCGGCGTCGAGCGGCGAGCCGTCGACGGGGTCGGTCACGCGCAGGCTGCCCGAGTAGACAAGTTCGGGGGGCAGCGCGGCGTCGAAGCTCTCGGGATACTTTTCGGCGAGCGCGTGCGCGAACATGTCGTGGCGCGCCGACGTCAGCCCGTTGCTGCCCATGCCACCGTTGTATGCATCTTCATACGAAGCCTGTCCGCTGGACGCCAGCCCCACGATCACGTCGCCGGAGCGGATGCGCGCGTTGTCGACGACGTTGCTGCGCTTCATGCGGCAGGTGACGGTGCTGTCGACGATGACGGTGCGCACGAGGTCGCCCACGTCGGCCGTCTCGCCGCCCGTGGCATAGGCGCCGATGCCCATCCGGCGGAGGTCGGCGAGCAGTTCGTCCGTGCCGCGGATGATGGCGGCGATCACTTCGCCGGGGATCAGGCTGCGGTTACGGCCGATGGTGCTCGAGACGAGTATGCCGCCGGTCGCCCCGACGCATATCAGGTCGTCGATGTTCATGATCAGCGCGTCCTGCGCGATGCCTTTCCATACGCCGAGGTCGCCCGTTTCGCGCCAGTAGACGTAGGCGAGCGACGACTTCGTGCCCGCGCCGTCGGCATGCATGATGTTGCAGAAGGCCGGGTCGCCGCCCATGACGTCGGGGATAATCTTGCAGAAGGCTTTGGGGTAGAGACCCCGGTCAATGTGCCGGATGGCGTTGTGCACGTCTTCTTTGGAGGCGCTGACGCCCCGCCGGCTGTATCGCTGGTCGTTCATGTGCGGAGTGTGTTATTTTCGTGCAGGCGCTGTTTTCCGGCGTGAGGCGGCCGTGGCGGCAGGAGCCGCGGCTTTGCGGGCGGCCGTTTTGTTTCGCACGGCGGCGGAGACGGGGTCGTGTTCGCTCGCCGTGTCGAAGCGGTACAGTTCGTAGGCTTCGATCAGGCCGATCAGTTTCGAGGCATACTGCGGGTCGGTGGCGTAGCCATACCGTTTCAGTCCCGCCGCCCAGCCGCGATAGTCGGTCGTCGCGAGTTTGAACAGGGGGCCGTAGCGCGCGCGTCCGGCGAGGAAGAGCGAATGATCTTCGTACGAGTCGGCGGCGGTGAAGTATTTGCGGTAGCAGGCGCTGCCGTCCTCGTGGCGGCGGAGGATGCACAGCCCGCTCCAGTCGTTACACTTGATGCCGAAATGATTGTTACCGCCCTGGGCCAGGTAGCTCTGCCCGGCGGACGATTCGAGGATGGCCTGGGCGAGGATGATGCTGGCCGGGATGCTGTACTTACGCTGCTGCACGATGGCGGTACGGTAATAGGTCTCGATATACACGCGATAGTCGCGCCGGAGGGCGACGGCTTCCGTGCCCGAAGGGTCGGCGGGCGGCAGGCTCGTCGCCGCCACACCTGCGGGGAGGAGCAGCAGGAGGCAGAGTTTTCTTACTGATGCAGGCGATATCTTCATACTGGTCGATTATCTGAGCTTAAGTACGTCGCCCTCTTCGGGGATGAAGTCGGGCTTGCGGCCGTTCAGCTTGTAGAGGTTCTTGACCCTGATGCCGTAGCGCTGCGAGATGCTGTGCATCGACTCGCCGATCCGCACGGTATGGAAGAGGTAGGGCTTGTCGGCCTTCGTCTTTTTCTTCTGGAGATAGACGACGTCGCCCGTTTCGAGCGGGAAGCCGTCCGGCATCTCGTTGTATCGCCTGAGCTTGCCGGCGCTGAAGCCGACGTCGGCCGCGATGTCGTCCAGCGAATCGCCGCTGCCGGCCAGGACGTATATCAGGCCGTGCGTCCTGAACACCTCGCGCGCAAGCGGGGCGGCGGCCGGCCGTTTCGCCTTTTTCTCCTTCTTCGCCTTCGCGCTGTCGTAGCGGTAGAGCTGGTAGGTCTCGATGATGTCGATCAGCTTGTTCGCATACCCCCGGTCGGTCGCGTAGCCACATTCCTGCAGCCCGCGCGCCCAGCGCTTGTAGTCGGTCGCGTGGTAGTTGAACAGGCGGTCGTAGCGCGAGTGGTCGACCAGGAAGCGCGAATGATCTTCGTACGATTCGGACACGCTCCTGTACTTGCGGAAGCACTCGTTCGCCCGGTCGTCGTTGTGATACGACCGCTGCCCTTTCCAGTCCGAATGACACTTGATGCCGAAGTGATTGTTCGAATTTCGCGCAAGCGTCGACGCGCCCGCGTTCGACTCCAGCAACGCCTGCGCCAGGGTGATGCTCGCCGGAACCCGGTATTTCTTCTGCTGACGCACCGCCTCGTCGCCATACTTCCCGATATACTTCTCGTAGGCCGAACTTTTGCGTATCGCGTTTGCCTCAAAGGGGATAAACGCGACAAGACACATGAATAACAGCAAATGACGACTGTTTACTTTCATAAATATTGTTTTCTTACGATCGCCTTTCGTGCAGGAACATTCATGCCTGCCGCTCCAAAAGCGCGCACAAATGTACATCAAATATTTGAAACGGATGCGAATTTTAATTTCAAGATGCAATATTCAAGCTGAATGCCGGAGGACGTCCAATATGGATAACCCCGTGCAAGCGAAACGAAGCCCTGTGTAGAGCCGCGATGCATCGCGGCCCCCTGCGGGAATTCAAAATTCAAAAATTCAAGATTCAAAGATTCAAAACGACACCGCCGCCTGCCTCCGATGCCCTCCCCTCCCTTGCGGGGAGGGGCCGGGGGAGAGGCTAATTGGCAGTGATATGAAGAAAATACTTGTTTTGTTATGTCTGGCCCTGGGGTGCCACTGGGCGACGGGGCAGCGTTCCCCGCAGTTTGAGTTGCCCGGGCGGTTGTTTCTGGAAGGAAAGGAATTTTTCGACCTGAAAAACTATCCCGGTTGCGCCGACAAACTCTCGGCATACAGGGAACAGTCCGC
>JAIRZY010000026.1 GCA_031266995.1 Tannerella sp. | reverse complement strand
GGCTTCAACTGGCTGAACCACGTGGCCTGCGGATCGTATTCGGCAAAAAACGGAATGTCGACCCATTGCGGATTACGTCCCTGCAGGAAGCGCAATACGAATACTTTTTCGCCCCGCACTTCCTGTATGCCAAGTACTTGTATCTTGCCCGCATGATCGCTCATTCCCGGCCCCCTGACCGTACGGCAAAGCCCGCTCACGCGCCGGTATGCCCGGCGGAAGATGTTCCAGCATCGCTCCAGCGGCAGTTCGAAAAACGGTTTGGCGCCCGTGTCGCGCGCGACGAACATATAATAAGGTATGCATCCAAGGTCGACTTGCGTTCTCCACATCTCGCTCCACAGTTCCGGTTTGTCGTTGATGTGGCGCAGGAGCGGCGACTGTGTACGTATTTGTGCGCCTGTAGCCCGGATGCGCGCGATGGCCTTGCGGACGACATCGGTCGACAGTTCCCGCGGATGATTGAAATGCGCCTGCACGGACAGATTGCGTCCGGCGGAAATGATTTTGTCGAACAGGCGGATGATGTCATCGCTATCCGCATCCGTCAGATAGCGGTATGGCCAGTAAGACAACGACTTCGTCCCGATACGGATGGAATGGATATGGCTAAACTCAGGCGATAACAGCGGCTCGATGTATGCACTCAGCGTGGAGGCATTCATCACCATCGGATCGCCGCCCGTGAACAGTACGTCGGTCACTTCCTTGTGGATACGGAGATAGCTTTGAAACAGATCGGCTTCCTTCATTGCAAATTTCAGCGCGCTCATGCCCGAAAACTGCGGCCAGCGGAAACAGAACGTGCAGTAGGCATGGCACGTCTGTCCCTGACTCGGGAAAAACAAAACTGTTTCGGGATATTTGTGCTGTATGCCTTTCAGTTTGATTTTACCCAGATAGGGTACGTTGTGTTCCTGTCCTGCCGGATTGGGATTCAACGTAAGGCGTATTTCGTGTACGATGCTGTCAAACTCCTTTTTATCCACATTCTGCGCAAGCACTTTTTCGACGACGGCGTAGTGCTTTTTTTCCAGCATTTCACGGCGCGGGAAATTCAGGGTGAAAATCGGATCGTTTTCGACATCGGACCAGTCAATCAGTTGGTCAATCACATAATTATTTGTTTTAAACGGCAGTACCCTTCCCACAACCTCAATATGGCGTATCATTTCATCAGGCAGAGAAGCCGCCTGCGGAATGTTACGATAATTATGCAGCATATAGATATTTATCGCTTTATCCTTCATATATCATCTTTTATTACAAATTCATCATTCAGACCTCTTCCGCACATTGGCGAAAAGGTCGGCTACGAAAATAACATTCGCATGTTATGTGTGGCAAACAAAACAAAGGGACGGTGGCAAAAAGAAATCCTGCTTCTATCTGCCGGTCAGGCTTTTTCTCCTCTACTTCTGTCGGGTGCGCTGTGTTGTTTTGGCCACAGGCTGCCTTGCCCTGGTTGCCGCTTTTTTCGGGACGGAAACCTCTTTGACGGCGGCTGTCTTCGTCGTTTTGGCGGCTTTTTTCGACTCGTCCTTTACGGATTCCTCTTTTTCAGCCTCTTCCGCTTCCTCTTTTTCAGGCTCAAAATCGGTGATCCCCGCGCTCAGGAGGATATTGTACCAACTGAGCAGCCGCTTGATATCGGTCGGATAAACGCGATCTCGATCGAAATCCGGCAGTATTTCAGCCATATACGCACGCAGATCATCGGAGGTTGCAACGTGCAGGTCGATTGCCGCCGACTTGCCTTCTTCTTTTGTTTTCACGCTATTAAGCACCTTATACAACGGTACTTCCGTCTCAGTGGTATATACTGCGACATCTCCTAACGAAATGACTTTATCCCGGTTATATGTAGGAATCCGCTTTTTGTCGGTCAACGATTCTACAATCAGCATGTTTTTCCCTTGGGAAACCATTTTGTATAAACCAGGTCTACCTGAAACAGAAAGGATTGTCTTCAACATACTTGTATATTTAAATCCGTTATTACTCTTTGTTAATTCTTTAAATGACAAATATAGCGGAAAAATACAGAACTGTCAAACGATAACCCGGTTAAAAAATGCGATGAAAGGTTATTTAGCATTTGTCCAGCCACGCAAGGAGATTTTCCACCTGCGGTATCAGTGCCTGTTCATCATCATTAAATATTACATAATCAGCACGTTTTCTCTTTATTTCGTCCGACAACTGATTCTTCATTCGCTGCAATACTTCGGTTTCGCTCGCCTGTTCACGCTCCATCACACGCTGCAATCGCAATGCTTCGGGCGCATACACCGCCAGGCGCACGTCCACCTTGCGGTCGAAACCTGATTCGAACAGAATAGCCGACTCCAGCACAGCATACCGCCCGGCCTGCTGCGCTTTCCAACAGTCGAAATCGGCCGCAATTTCAGGATGAATCACTCCGTTCACCTGCTCCAGCAATTCGCTGTCATTAAATATGCGCGATGCCATCTGGCGGCGATTCAGTTGTCCATTTTCGTCATAAATGTCACTACCCAGCAAGTCGGTCAGGCGGCCTCGTAAATACGGTAACGTATTCGCAAGTCTCTTTCCCGCATCGTCGGCCACGTAGACGGATATGCCGTATACGCCCAATAACGAGGCAACTGTCGACTTACCACTCCCGATACCTCCGGTCAGACCGATTGTCGTCATGGATTTTTCTGTTCTAAAATAAATTCGACTGTATAGGGATTGACCAGCGGGGTTACGAGCCATTCGGGACATTTGGTCAGGCGAACGGGCAATCCGCCGGAGACACGATTCGAATCAAATTCCTGAAAAGACATTCGGATCTCAATATCGCTGCGTTCCAAATCCTTATACTTCGACATGGGGATATTGCAAACAACTTCGACAGTCGACGGGAACACCCGCAGGTCATAGTTGTCGGGCAAGTTCTTACACTCGACAGGTATCTGGAAGCGTTTTTCTGTAAATTCCTCGATGGGAATCGTTACTTCTACTTTTTCAGGTTCCATCCGTGCGTTCGGGATGGGCTTGAGACGGACGGTATGTGTGACGGTTTTATTGGCACGCTTCAACTCAATAGATTCTGTCTCAATGACAAGCAAAGTGTCCAGAATGGCACTTTCCGCATACACGTGCACCTTGGTGGGGTTGATACGGATGGCGTCCGAAATCTGAAAACCAGGATCGGTTTGAATATCCACATCGGCAGATACGGTTATATCTTTGTGTATCAACTCCGTGTAGTCAACTCGTATTGTCGGCGGATCAATGCTCAGTAACGAGGTAGACGCAATCAACTGGCGCGAAATGGCAGACTCAAGAAGGCGCCTCTCGGCAACGGCTTCAGACCTTTTCCCCGAGAGAACATCTTTCATATCTACCTCAATTGGCGAAAACGAATTGAACCACAGGTAATTAATGAGCACAGTACCTTTGTCGCGTATCCTGATTAACAAGCTTTGCGGATTGTCGGCGGAGAGCACTACATCCTGCGGCACGTTCTTGTATTTCACCGGCATTCCGACTTCGATTTCGTATTCTTCCTGCAAACTTTCAAGATACCAGAAACCGGTCGAAAGCAAGACAAAACAAAAGAATATCAGAATCTCTTCCCACTTTTGCCGAAGGAAAAAGGCCCGGATTTTCCGAAAAACAGACTTGAAAAAGAGCGAAATATCAAGTCGTGCCATCGCAACGATGCGTTATTTGGATTGAACGTCTTCCGACGAAGCGTATACCGACGCCTTATCTACGCGAATACGCACGCCTTCGGCTACTTCAATTAAAATCGTAGTGTCGGCTATTTCCTTTATTTTCCCGTGGATACCACCTGCTGTAACGACCTTGTCACCAGCTTTCATGGCCTCGCGCGCTTTCTGAATGTCTTTTTGTCGTTTCTGTTGCGGGCGAATCATCAAAAAATAGAATATCGCCACGATTGCGATAAGCATTACAATTCCGTTGTACTTTTCCCAAAATGATTGATTCTGAGCGGCTGCGACTTGAAGCGTCACCATATTAAGTAAATCCATAAACTATTATATTAATGTATTAATCTGACAAAGATACGAAATAAATCAGCTTTTCAGCAGTAATTTTTCTTTTTTTAATTCCTTTATGATCGAATCGAGGATGCCGTTGATGAAGGTGGCACTTTTGGGTGTGCTATAATATTTTGCAGCATCGATATATTCGTTCAGCGTTACTTTGATCGGAATCCCGGGGTAATTTAATATTTCGGCAAGCGCTACCTGCATGATAATCAAATCCATATTGGCGATTCGTTCCGTTTCCCAATTTTTGATGTGACGAGTGATTCGTTCGCAGTAAACATCGCTGTTGCGGACCGCGTAGCGAAACAGATTGATGGCGAAGTCGTAATCTTCGTGATCCTTAAACATGGGCAAGAGTTCCTGTCGACTGCCATCCGATTCCGTGAAGCGTTTAATCGTCTTGATAACAAATGTTTCTATGATTTCCACATCGTCGTTCCAGTAGATGCTGATATCTTCGAGCGCATCCTTGATTTCTTCGTTTCCACATATCAGTTTTTTGAAAATCATACGCCAGAACTCACGGTCGGCCTCATAGGAATCTTTCGCGCTGTTCACATAGTCGCGATATATACTTGATGCCAGAATCAGGTCCAGCACCTTTTTGACAAAATCCATCTCGTTCACCCACGAAATGCCGTGTTCCTTCGCATAGCGTTTCAGCATTTCATTGGTTTCGAGCTGGCGGGCAAAACGGTTATTTACAAGACGCATGTTAGGATTCAATTCCTCAGCTGTCGGGAGGTATTTATGCTTGCGAAAATCCACTTTTCGCTCGTGCAGGTTTGTGATTTCAACTATCAGCAAAAGAAAATAAAAATACAGGTCGTAAGACCTTCGCAAACTTAAAAGCAGTTCATTTTCCGCTACTTTTGGGTCCTCATTATCGTTCCGGTAGAAGGCGAAAACAATCTGCAATACCTTAATACGGATTAAAATCCTGTTAATCATCTTATAAAAGAACTTCTGTAAATAATCGTTTTAAGGCTGCGAAGGTAGTAAAACTTTGGAAATAATCACGTCTGTCCGAAAAAATATTTCCAATGCAATCCCCAAAATACGAAAATCATACGACGCACAGCATCGCTTTGTGTCTCGACACTACGGACATTCCAAAACAGAATCCGAAGACGGCGTAACAGAATGGCCGAATTTTAAAATCTCTGAATCTCTTTATTCAGGCTCAAAATCAGACTACCTCTCAGTATATATCCGCTTTTTTCAGAACATAACACTTATCCCCTACCCGTTCGCTTCCAGAAACTTCCTGAACGCTGTCAGCGCCTTTCCGCTTGCCAGAGATTCATCGGCTTCGGCAAGACAGGTGTCGATCTTCTTCTCCGGACAAACCACCTGAATGGCAAAGGCTGCATTGGCCAGGACGCAATTGCGCTGTGCCTCCGTCGCGGTATTGTTCAACACGGCGGCGAAGATACGTGCAGCAGCAGCGGGCGTATCACCGCCATACAAGTCAGATTCCTGTGCCCGTGGGAAGTTCAGCATCTCTGGCGTATAGATTTTTTCCTTTCCGGACAGAGCGACCTTAAATTCGCCTGTGAGCGAAATTTCATCGTACCCATCGAGACTGTGCACCACGCCGAAATGTATTCCAATATCCTGATATGCATATGTATAAAGTCTGGCCAGTGGAAGGTTGTACACACCCAGCAACTGATATTCCGGCCTGGCGGGATTGACCAGCGGCCCGAGAATATTGAAAAAGCTGCGCACTGCAAGGTTTTTGCGTACCGGCGCCACGGCTTTCAGCGCAGGATTGAACAGCGGCGCATGCAGGTAAGCGATGCGACACGCGTCCATCGAGCGACGCAGGACGTCTACGTCCGTCGTGAACTTCACACCGTGCTGTTCCATTACGTTGCTCGCGCCACTTACCGATGTGGCACCGTAATTACCATGCTTAACAACGTGGTAACCGGCGCCAGCCAGCGTGAAGCAGGCCGCCGTGCTGATATTGAACGTGTTTTTCCCGTCGCCGCCCGTACCTACGATATCGACGAACGGGTAGTCGGAGAGGTCAATGCGAAGGCTCATATCGAGCAATGCATCCCGGAAACCGCCCAACTCGTCCACGGAAATATTCCGCATCAGGAAAACGGTAATCAGGCTTGCAATCTGTGATTCGTTGTATTTATGCTCCGCAATGTTTTGCAGGAGTATACGGGCTTCGTCCCGATACAAATACTGATGTTCGAATAATCTGTATAATATCTGCTTCATAATGTTTGAAAATTAAAATATAAAATTGAAAATTAATGCCGGTCAATGCTTAATCCAGTTTGTCATGATTCGCACTCCCTGTGGTGTGAGGATGGATTCGGGATGAAACTGGATGCCCCGAACGTCGTACGTGTGGTGACGCAAAGCCATAATCATCCCGTCCTCAGCATCTACGGCCGTGATTTCCAGAGCGTCGGGAAAATCCTCTTTCGATACGACCCAAGAATGGTATCTTCCCGCACGAAAACCGGGTTCCAGGCCGTCGAACAGCGGGTCGGGGGCGATCGTACGAATGTCCGTACATATACCGTGATATACGTGAGTAAGATTCAGCAACCTGGCTCCAAAAACCTCGCCGATAGCCTGCTCGCCGAGACACACGCCGAGGATACTTTTCGTCGGAGCGTATCGTTCGATCAGAGGCAGCAGCAGTCCTGCTTCCGAAGGGATGCCGGGGCCGGGCGAGAGGACAATCTTGTCGAAACGGTTTACGTCGTCCAGCGAAATCCGGTCGTTGCGATGCACCTCCACGTCGGCGCCCAATTCGAGCAGGATATGCCGCAGATTGTAGGTGAACGAATCGTAATTGTCGAATAACAGTATTTTCATTTCTTTGTTATTTTCTTAATTCATTAATGTTTCTGCCTGCTGAATCGCCATGTTCAGGGCACCCAGCTTGCTGCTGACTTCCTGCAGTTCGCGTTCGTCGTTACTGAGTGCCACGATGCCCGCCCCGGCCTGATAGTACAGCACATTGCCACGGCTAACGAACGAACGAATCATAATCGCCTGATTCAAATCACCGTTCAGTCCCAGAAAACCGAGACAGCCGCCGTATGCGCCACGATTATGCTTCTCCAATTCAGTAATCAGTTCCATCGCACGAACTTTCGGCGCACCGCTGAGCGTACCTGCTGGAAAGGTATCGATAAACGTCCCGACGGTATTGCTTTCGGGATTGATTTCACCACTGATGCGCGAAACGAGATGCATAACGTGGCTGTAATACTGTACTTCGCGATAGAAGTCGACACGAACGTTGTGTGCATTGCGACTCAGGTCGTTGCGGGCAAGATCTACCAGCATCACGTGTTCGGCATTTTCCTTCGGATCGTTCAGCAAGGCCTCGACACGGTGCTTGTCGAGCGTCACGTTTCCCGAACGGAACGCCGTCCCTGCAATCGGGTCGATGCTTGCGTGGCCATCGACAATCTTACAGTGCGTCTCGGGTGACGAACCGAAAATGCGGAATCCGCCAAAATCGAAATAAAACAGGTAAGGCGAAGGATTGATACTCCGCAGGCTGCGGTATACCTTGAAATCGTCACCCCGGAAAGCCTGCTCGAAACGGCGGCTCAGTACAATCTGAAATACGTCGCCACGTAGACAGTGACGCACACCTTCGCGTACCATTGCCTTGTATTCCTCGTCGGTAATCGGCGAAGTACGTTCACCTTCGATACGGAAATTGTAGGAGGCAAAATTGCGGTTTTCAATCAGCGTTTCAATCTCTTGCAGATGGTTGCTCTCTCCTTTGCACAGGAGTTCGATGATTGTCAGCTCATTTTTGAAATGATCGAAAACCAGCAAATACTTATAGAGCACGTAAAAAATATCCGGCGCATCCGACTCCTCATGATGCGCTTCCATCACCGGGATATTTTCGAAATAACGCACCGCGTCGAAAGCCGTGTATCCGAAAAGACCACAACGATGATGCTCCGCTCCTTCGATGTGGAAGTTACCCAAAAATTCATTCAACGCATCCGTCACGGAGTAGGAATCCGTCAGAGGTTTCACTTCAACGACGTCGCCGGGATAGGTAAGCGTGGCCTCCGCACAGTTGACACCGATGCTTGCCAGCGGACATAAGGCAATAAACGACAGGCTGTTTTCATTGCCATGGAAATCCGAACTTTCCAGCAGGGCCGATTTTGAATACACATCACGCAACTTCAGGTAAAGGCTGACCGGCGTGTGCAGATCGCCAAGCAATTGTTTGGTTACAGTTGTAAAATGATAAGTCATACCGTTCTATTTTTTAATTATTGATTCATGAATGTACGGATATATGTATCCATATCCTTGTCACCGCGACCGGAAACGGTCAATACCACCACGTCCGTCGGTGCGAAACGTACCTTTTTCAGTGCGCCCAGCGCATGCGCGCTCTCCAGTGCCGGGATGATCCCCTCCATACGAGTCAGTTCGAAGGCTGCGGTCAGTGCCTCATCGTCGTCGACGGTCAGCACGTCGGCTCTTTTTCTCTCATACAGAAAAGCATGCACGGGTCCTATGCCCGGATAATCCAATCCGGCAGAAATGGAATATGGCTCCTCAATCTGTCCGTCTTCATCCTGCATTACCAGCGTACGTGCACCGTGGATAATGCCTTCACGTCCCAGCCGGATAGTGGCGGCGCTCATACCCGAACAGACGCCCTTGCCTCCCGCCTCCGCGAGGACAATTTTCACCCGCTCGTCGTTGATGTAATGATAGATTGTCCCGGCGGCATTACTCCCGCCCCCCACGCATGCAATCAGATAGTCCGGATAGTCACGCCCTTCTTTTTCAAGTATCTGCCACTTAATTTCCTCACTGATAACCGACTGCAGCCGCGCCACCATGTCGGGATACGGGTGTGGTCCGATGGTCGAGCCGATGATGTAGAACGTATCCGCCGGATGGCAGCACCAGTCGCGGATGGCTTCGTTGGCGGCATCCTTGAGCGTCATGTTGCCCGAAGTGACAGGTATCACTGTAGCGCCGAGCATCTGCATCCGTTGCACGTTCGGTTGTTGCCGTTCAACATCCGTCTTACCCATATACACCACGCAGGGCATGTCCATCAAAGCACAAACCGTCGCCGTAGCTACGCCGTGCTGCCCGGCACCCGTCTCAGCTATGATGCGACGCTTACCCATGCGCTGCGCCAACAGTATCTGACCGATAGTATTGTTGATTTTGTGTGCGCCGGTATGATTCAAGTCTTCACGCTTGAGATAAACCCGGCAACCTGTCCTTTCACTCAGACGCACAGCATGGTACAGTGGTGACGGGCGACCTGCATAATCGCACAGCAACCGATGGTACGTTTGCTTAAACGTCTCGGACTCAAGCTCGACAAGATACCTTTCCTGCAACTCTTTCACGCAGCGGTACAAAATCTCCGGCACATACGCGCCCCCGAACCTTCCGTAATATCCATTTTCATCTATTCGATATGTCTTCGTCATATTATAATAATATTAATGTATGTATCTCACTTTTTATCCAACAAAAAAGGCTTGTCGTGAGTATGACAAGCCTTTTCTCCGATAGTACTTTAATACAGCCAGACAGCGACTACTCACAATCCCGAAACTGCGAGCGCCACCACCAATACAGATTTACAAACAAAAAATTCATTTGTTTCATTTTAACTTGCGGCAAAAATAGAGAATGTTTTTGAATTGACAATTTTTTTTGCAAAAAAAATTGCAAAATAGACTGACGCATCTTTACGAACGTCGCCCCATTTTGTCCTAAATTCATTATATACTCCGTTTTCACACTGAATATCAAATCACTGTTCATCGCCGCTTCTTGGCTGGAACGTGTATCTCGACTTCTTCCTGCATATCCAATTCATTTCCTTCGGAATCGTAGAATTTGTATTCGAGGAAAGCCAGACCCTGATCGGGAATTACCTTGATCTTCGCCGAATACCGCATCTTCCATCGCATTCCCAATGAAATTAAGCCTTTATTAATATATGCCGCTACGTATGGATGCACGTGTAGCGTGAATTTCTTCACGTTGTGCTTGTTTACCAGACAGTCTATTTTGCCTTCCAGACTGTCGGTAAACAGAATGGACGACTTCACCACTCCCGTCCCGAAACACGACGGACAACTTTCTGCCGTCTGTACGTCCAATATCGGGCGTACCCGCTGACGGGTGATTTGCATCAGGCAAAATTTGCTGAGTGGCAATATGTTATGCTTGGCGCGGTCTTTCGACATCGCTTTCACCATGATGTCAAACAGTTGCTGGCGATTGGATGCCTCCGTCATATCAATAAAATCCACGACGATGATGCCTCCCATATCACGCAGGCGTAACTGGCGGGCAATTTCTTCTGCCGCAGCACAGTTCACCTCGAATGCTGTTTTTTCCTGTTCCGTACTGCTTTTCATACGGTTACCGCTGTTCACGTCGATGACGTGCATCGCTTCCGTGTGCTCGATAATCAGATATGCGCCTCCACGATAGGTAATCGTCCGCCCAAAAAGCGACTTGATTTGCTTCGTGACGCCAAATTTGTCGAAGATAGGCGTCTCTTCGCCGTATTGCTTCACGATTCCTTTCTGCTCGGGTGCGATGATGCTGACATATTCGTACACACTGTCGTATACGCTCTTCTCATTAATATATATATGCTGGAATGAGGAATTGAATATGTCGCGCAGCAGGGCGACCGTCCTCGAGGCTTCTTCGAACACAAGCGAGGGCGCTTTCATTTTGGGTACGCGCGGAATGCTGTCTTCCATGCGTTTGAGCAGCATTTTCAGTTCGCCGTCCAGCTCAGCCACTTTTTTCCCTTCGGCAGAGGTACGCACGATGACGCTGAAATTCTTCGGCTTGACGCTTTGCATTAACTGTCGCAGGCGCGCTCGCTCTTCGCTCGACTTGATTTTGGTGGAGATGGAGATATCGTCCGCAAACGGGATGAGCACCAGGAACCGCCCGGCAAAAGACAACTCTGCCGTCAAACGGGGACCCTTGGTCGAAATCGGCTCCTTGGCGATTTGCACAAGCAACTCCTGTCCGACGGTCAGCACGTTACCGATGCTTCCATCTTTTTCTATTTCGGGCATTCGTTGTATTTTCGATACCGGAAGGCGTTTCCTGTTGTCGTCTTTCAGTATCTTCAGATATTTCTGCAGCGTACTGAAATTGGACCCCAAATCCTGATAATGGAGAAACGCTTCTTTTTTACAGCCCACATCCACAAAGGCGGCGTTCAACCCCGGAAGCAATTTCTTCACACGGCCAAGGTATATATTTCCTACGGCAAAAGAATCGCTTCGGGCCTCTTTTTGAAACTCCACCAAACTCCTATCCTCTATTATTGCAATCGAAACTTCTTTCGGTTTTACATCTACAATTAGTTCACTTATCACCCTACCAATAACTTATCTATTTTATAATCCTTTAAACAAAAGAACAAACTTATGCATTAAGTTTGTTCTTTTGATTTCGCTAAGACTTACTTTTTCTTATGCCGATTCTTTTTAAGCCTTTTCTTACGCTTATGCGTAGCCATCTTGTGTCTCTTTCTTTTTTTTCCGCTGGGCATACTTTCTTACTTGAAAATTCAAACTACTTTAGGCTTCAATCATTATTTCTTCTTGGCCACGTCGCCCAGAAAGACTTTTGCCGGCTTAAATGCCGGAATCTTGTGTTCCGGAATAATGATTGTCGTGTTCTTGGAGATGTTACGAGCGGTCTTTTGTGCTCTTGTCTTCACAACAAAACTGCCGAATCCCCTGAGATACACATTCTCACCTCCTGATAAAGAATTCTTTATCTCACCCATTAACGATTCAACACATGCCAAAACGGTACTCTTGTCAACTCCCGTTTTCTTTGCAACTTCACTTACAATGTCTGCTTTTGTCATTTCTAATTACATTAAAATAGTTAATAATCTAATTTTTTGGATTGCAAATATATAGGATAATCTTGGATAAAACTATTTTTTTGATAAAAAAAAATCACTGAATACTCATAATATATATGTACATTTGTAAAAAAATATGACTACATAAGATTAAAAGGCTATGAATGAGAAAGATAATAAGTTTGAAGAAAGCGCCATTTTTATAGGCTGGTATGAAAAAAACATGCGAAAATTGCCCTGGAGAGAGGTAAAAGACCCCTATCTTGTCTGGATTTCGGAGATAATCCTGCAACAAACACGTGTCGTTCAAGGTATGAAATACTATCAGAGGTTCGTAAAACGCTTCCCCGAAGCCCGAATTCTTGCCAATGCCGACGAGGAAGAAGTGTTGAAATACTGGCAAGGGCTGGGATACTATTCCCGCGCGCGCAATCTGCATGAAGCGGCAAAGGAAATCATGACCCGTTTCGACGGACGGTTCCCGCAAAAGTATGAAGATATTCTGTCGCTCAAAGGCGCAGGCCATTATACGGCAGCAGCCATCGCTTCCATTGTCTGGAATCAGCCCTGCCCGGTAGTCGACGGGAATGTATTTCGCGTGCTCGGGCGGCTCTTTGCTGTCGAAACGCCGATCGACACGGCTGAAGGGAAAAAACTGTACGGCGAGCTGGCGCGCAGAATCATGAATCCGGCGCAGGCGGGACTGCACAATCAGGCAGTGATGGAATTTGGTGCATTACAGTGTGTCCCGCAAAATCCCGATTGCAGCCGGTGTCCCATGCAAAACCGGTGCTCAGGATACGCAAACCCGCAACAATTCCCCGTCAAGCGACGCAAGACAGCAACGCGCGACCGGTATTTTCATTTCCTGTACATTATATATAATAATGTATATACGTATCTGCACCGTCGCGACGGGAAAGACATCTGGCGCGGACTGTTCGAATTTCCGATGATAGAAACGGCGCATCCTGCAGATTTCGCCGAACTGACGCAACTTACCGAATTCAAAAAGTTATTTCCTGCTGACGGTCAGTATGTTTTTACCCGGGACAAGGCCAATGTCAAACACGTTCTGACACATCAGGTACTATACGCCACGTTTTACAGGGTGGAAATACGGACGGAAAACGAAGCTTTGAAGGAGTACATCAGAATCCCGTTGCAGGCATTAGACGGCTATCCTGTTCCGGCACTGATACACCGGTATTTATCGAATAAAATATGAACGCAAATGTTAAAATCGAATTTTCCTCCCGGTTTTGTCTGTAAATATCAAAAAAAGCAATTAGATTTGTATCACAAATTAAATCATATCAAATATGTCGTTGAACAAAGTTATTTTAATAGGAAATGTGGGTAAAGATCCCACGGTAAGATATTTCGACAGTGGTAATTCTGTGGCCAATTTCACGATGGCGACAAACGAACGGGGCTACACGCTGGCGAACGGCACGGAAGTGCCCGAACGTACTGAATGGCACAATATTGTTGTCACACGCGATCGCGTCCCGTTTGTCGAAAAGTATGTAAGGAAAGGATCTTCGATCTATCTCGAAGGGAAAATCCGTTCACGCAGCTACGACGACCAGAATGGCCAGAAGCGCTATATCACTGAGATCTACGCCGACCGCATTGAGTTTTTCTCAAGCGGGAAGCGATCTGACAATGAAGAAAGCAGTTTCACCAGTCCGGCACCTGCACCGCAAACGCCGGGATTGCCGCCGGAACCGCCTGCCGTGTCCGAACAAACGGACGATTTGCCGTTTTAAACGTGTGATCTAAACGTTATATGCCTTGGATTCAGATGACCATTTATCCGATTTATTACAGGAGTGCCTCCGGTGCACTCCTGCAATAAATTTGAGCATCACATTTATCGCTGTTTTCCTGCTGCTGTTCATTTCGGGATATATTTTTGCAAATGAAGAGATTCTGCTTTTTCTTTCGCGCAAAGGCAGAGGCCGTGTCAGGGAGGAAGACGCGCTGCAAAACAAGTTTATCCGCGATGCGTTAGATGCGCCGCAACGGTTGATTCATGCCCTTTCCTCGTTTCGCTCGGTACTGCATGTCGCAATTGTCGTGCTGATATTTTACGGTATATCGCTGATATATCAATATTTCAGTTATTACCATCTCCTGACCGCCGCAGGAACAATCATCCTGATATTCATCTTCGACAGGTTCGTCCCGCGCCTCATGCTGCGCAAAAACAAACGGAACGTGCTGCTTCGCGCCGCGCCTTTCCTTCGCTGCGTCGACTGGCTCTGCCGGCCGCTGACTCGACCCGCTTCCACGCCGACTGACGCCGGACATGCGGTCGAGCCGCCTGAAGACCAGTCCGACGCGGCGACCAAAGAAGCCGTCGCCGAAAAGGAAATGAAGAAAGACATGGTTCGCCTGTACAACAAAACGGCAGATGAAATCATGGTGCCGCGTATGGATATTAAAGCGATCGACATGAAGAGCCGTTTCGACGAAGTCATGGACGTCATCATCAAGACCGGCTTTTCGCGCATCCCCGTCTACGAAAATACGGAAGATGACATTAAAGGCATCCTGTACGTCAAGGATATGATTATGACCGTCCATTCGAGCGAGACCGCGCACTGGCAACGTATGATACGCCCCGCCTACTTCGTGCCCGAAACGAAACGAATCGACAGCCTGCTGGAAGAGTTCAGAACAAACAAAGTGCACATTGCCATCGTGGTGGACGAGTTTGGATGCACATCCGGACTGGTGACGCTGGAGGACATCATCGAAGAGATTGTAGGCGAAATCGCGGACGAATTTGACGACGACGAAAGGCATTTCGTGCCTCTGCCCGACGGGAGTTATATCTTCGAGGGAAAAATCCAACTGAACGACTTCTTTCGCGAAACGGATACCGATCCGGCTACATTCGGCAAATTGACGGAGGAAATCGATACGCTTGCAGGCCTTTTACTGAAAATAAAGGGAACGCTTCCCTGCCGCCGCGAGATCATACGGTATGACAAATATCGCTTTCAGATTCTGGAGGCCGACGAGCGCCGCGTCCTGAAGGTGAAATTCAGCATCGCCGAACGGCCGCCGACGAAAACGGCCGCCAAGCCCGTCGCCACCGCCATCGCACTGATATGCATGACCCTGATCTCATGCGCTGAATATACGCCCAAGCCGCGCGGATTCTTCCGTATCGACCTGCCCGAGGCGAGTTATGCAAGCCTGGACGCAGCCGGTCTGCCATATTCGTTCAACGTTTCCCGCCTGGCGACGGTCGAGCTGCCGCCCGCAGGCGAGCCGGCCGAATGGATCAACCTGTCGTACGAAACGATGCAGGCCAGGATCTACTGCAGCTACCGCGCCATCACGCCCGGCACGCTGCCGACGGTCGAAAAGGAATGTCGCCAACTGCTGGAACGCACCGCGAAAAATGCCGGCGCCATCACCGAGCAGTCATACGAAAATGAGCATCTGCACATATACGGAACACTGTTTCAGGTGGAAGGCGAAACGGCTTCGCCCGTACAGTTCATGCTGACCGACGGCGCACATCACTTCTTTCGCGGCGCGCTGTACTACCTGTGCCGCATAAATGTCGACTCGCTGGCGCCCGTCCGCGCATACCTGCGCGACGACGTCGTCGAACTGATGCAGTCCTTTCAATGGAAATAGCTCATGCCGCTGCTGCAGAAACACGCCTCGCCGCTCTGGGGAATCTGGAAGATTGACGAGCACTGGGAGCAGTTGCTGGCGCTCTCCGAATGTCCTTCGCTGTACCGGCCGTTTCTCGACAGGTGCCGGTCGGCGAGCCGGAAAGCCGAATGGCTGGCGGCGAGGATGCTGCTGCGCGAGCTGACAGGCCGGGAAACCGCGATCGCATACCGCGGGAACGGTGCGCCATACCTCGTCGACGCCGGATACCATATCAGCATTTCGCACACGCGGGGATACGCAGCCGTCATCCTGGACCGTACGCACATCGCAGGCATCGACATCGAGCACCGTTCGGAACGTGTGCAGCGAGTCAAGTCGCGCTTCCTGAGCGAAGCCGAGTGCGCCGCACTGCACGGCGCGTCGACCGAAGCGCTGCTCGTCTGCTGGAGCGCAAAGGAGGCAGCGTTCAAAATGACAGGACGGCGCGCCGCCGATTTCAGGGAAGACCTGCAGATCCTTTCCGCCGGGCCGATCGAAAGCTGCGGAACCGTCACCGTCGGCGAAACGCGCGCCGACGAGCCGGCCGTCTACGAACTCACGTATGCCGTGACCCCCGCCTATGCAGTCGCATACGGCCTTTCGCCCGCCGAAAAAAATCCGGCACAATCGTGCGGATATAAATAAGAATCGCTACCTTTGGCCAAATTATTACAATCATATTTTAAAATTGAAATCATGCAAAGAAGAAACTTTATCAAAATGGCCGGCGCGCTGGCCGCTACCCCCGTGCTGGCCACGAATCCGGCCGCGAGCCACCTTGCCGCGACAGGCGCAGGCGAGAAGGAGATCTACGAATGTCGCATCTATACGCTGAATGGCGACGGCGATGCGCTGGACCGGTATTTCAGGCAAACCCTGATCCCGGCATACAATCGCCAGGGCGTCACCGCCGGCGCATTCAAACCCTACAAGCCCGAAGACGGCGCACAGCGCTACCTGCTGTTCATCTATCCCGGCATCGCCGCCTACCTCAAAACGAAGACAGCCCTGTGGAACGACCAGGCCTTCAAAAGCGCAGCGCAGCCGTTTTTCGACGCCACCGCCTCGCAGCCCGCCTACTCCGCCTTCGAAACCATCCTGAGCGAGGCGTTCGACAAACTCCCCGCCCACCGCAAGCCGGGCACGGAACGCTCGCTCTTCGAGTTCCGCGTCTACCAAAGCCCGAACGAAGAAGCAAACAGGCGCAAGGTCAAAATGTTTAACGCCGACGAAATCGCCATCTTCGACCAGACGGGCGTCAACTCCGTCCTCTACGGCGAGATTCTGGCCGGCCCCCGCCAGCCGGCGCTCATGTATCTGACATGGTACAAAGACGAACCGACGCGCAACGAAGCATGGCAGAAGTTCGGCGCACACCCCGACTGGCAGCGCATACGCGCCCTGCCCGAATACGCACACACGGCCACGAACAACAAGAGCACCCTGCTCACGCCGCTCGACTATTCGCAACTGTAACAGACCCTCCGGTGAGACAACACGCAACCCGGCGAAGCCCGCTCCTCCTCCCCGCCGCCCTCCTGCTCCTCATGGCAGGAGGCGGATGCGGGCACGAAACGCACGACATGCTGAAAGGCAAATGGCAGTTGAAAACCGTCGAGCAGGCAGGCACAACCGCGACGGTCGACACCGTGTGGTACAACTTTCAGTCCGAATCCATTTTCATGTACCAGATATACTCCGCCGCGCGCGACACGTTCGCACACCAGTACGGCTTCAAGACGCACCCCGGCGGCGAACGCACACTGCTGCTCGAGCTGATTTCCTACCCGATCCCCCTCGACCGCTTCCTGCCCGCAACCGACTGGGAAGAGCGCACGCGCGCGTTCACGATCGAAAGCGTGACCCGAAACCGCCTCGTACTCGCCGGCGAAGGGAAAATATATTCATTTGAAAAATTCTGACAACCAGACCCCTGTAAAACATTAAAGGATGTCTCACGACATCCCCTAACCAATTGTTAACCTTAAATCTAATACTATTATGAAAAACCACAGTGCAAATATATGGCTTTTTTACATAATGCTTTCAATTTAAAGGTTAAATGATATTTATCGACATGCAATTAATGTTAAGCCCTTCTTTTTGCTTCATTTTCGTTCGCAAACGGGAGCAGCACATCGCACCGCCGCAGGCCCTGCAGGCGCCCTTTCGCCCATACGGGCACGCGCTCCGCACCCTCCGCCGCGCCCCCGTCCGCAGCAACAGCAGCCCCGCACGACGCGCAGGCGCCTCCCCGACGCCCGCCGCACAGACGCACCCGGCGCCCGCGAAGCGCGATGGATAACATTACGATACAATCGGTTATATCTTTTCATAAATCTTTTTCAAGAGATGAAAAGACACCCGCCCGCCGGACACCGCAGCGGCGGAAAACGAAAAAACATGCCGCAGCGCACAATATTGTGGCCAAAAAGCCGATAAAGATATAAGTCTGCACCGCGTACCGAAAAATAAAAAGCATGAAACTCTCGATCGTAATCGTAAACTACAACGTAAAACACTGCCTCTGGCAATGCCTCGACTCCGTGGCGCGCGCCACACGGGGGATGGCCGCCGAAGTCATCGTGGTCGACAACTGCTCGTCCGACCGCTCGGCAGAATATATCAAACCCGCCTTTCCGCACGTCCGCTACGTCGAGAACGCCGAAAACGCCGGCTTCGCGCGCGCCAGCAACCAGGCGATCCGCATGGCGCAGGGCCAGTACGTGCTGCTGCTCAATCCCGACACGGTCGTAGGCGAGGAAACGCTGGCGCGCACCTGCGCCTTCATGGACGCACATCCCGCCGCCGGCGCGCTGGGCGTGAAGATGATCGACGCCTGCGGCCGCTTCCACCCCGAGTCGAAGCGCGGCTTCCCCACGCCCTGGAACGCCTTCTGCAAAATGGCCGGGCTGGCACGCCTTTTCCCCCGCTCACGCACCTTCGGAGGATACCACGTCCGCTATCTCGACGACGACGCGCCCCACGAGGTCGACGTTCTCTCCGGCGCCTTCATGCTCCTCCGCCGCCACGCCCTCGAGCGCACCGGCCTGCTCGACGAAGCCTTCTTCATGTACGGCGAAGACATCGACCTCTCCTGGCGCATCCGCCGCGCCGGTTTCGGCGTCCACTATCTCCCCGAACCCATCATTCACTACAAGGGCGAAAGCACACGCAAAGACCTCCGCTACGTCAGGATTTTCCACGACGCGATGCGCATCTTTTTCCGCAAGCACTATCCCCGCCGCAGCCTCGCCTTCAAATGCCTCACGCGCCTCGCCATCATGATGGCCGAAGCCCTCGCCGCCCTCCGCCGCCTGTCGTGCCGCCCCCGGTCCGCGCCCGCACGCAACGCACGCAACGAAATGACCTTCGACGCCGACGAAACGCCCTACTCGCAGATTATCCGCACGATGGACCGCCACCACCCGAAAGACACCCTCTTCCGCATCCGCCACCCGCAGCAGGGAATCACCCTCTGAACACGCCCGGAACCCCTTTTCCCCCGCCG
>JAIRZY010000013.1 GCA_031266995.1 Tannerella sp. | reverse complement strand
ACGAACGCACGCCGCTCACCGTCACGGTGACGAACAGCGGCACCCTGCCCACCGGCGCGCTCACCGTGGCCGTGACGGGCATCGGCCCCGACACGTTCCTGCTCTCGCGCACCGCGCTGGGCAGTATCCCGGTCGCAGGCAGCGACACGTTCGCCCTCGCGCCCGCCACCGGCCTGGCCGCCGGCGACTACGCCGCCACGGTCACCGTCAGCGGCGGCAACGGCATCACCGCCTCCTTCGCCGTCCTCTTCACGGTGGACAAAGCCGCGCCGGCGGTCGCCGACCTCGACTTCGACCTGAGCGACATTGTTGACACCGGCAAGCCGCTGCCCGGAATCGGGGTCGGGGCCGCCACCGGCATCGAGGGCCTGGGCGAGGTCACGGTGAAGTACGACGGCTTCACAGCCATCCCCACCCTGCCGGGCACGTACACCGTCACGGCAGACATCGCCGCGGGCGATAACTACGAAGCGATCACGGGCCTGGTGCTGGGCACGTTTACCGTCTACGACCTCCCGATGCCCGTCATCCGCCGCCGCGTGACGCTCCTGCCCGCCTCCGGCCTGACGACCGACCCGCCCGCCAGCACATACTACATCAGCAGCGGCTCGGACTTCACCTTCACGCTCACGCCCGACGTCCCCCCGCCCGCCGGCACGCCCCCGCAGGTACAGACGAACCGCGCCGGCGTCCCCGACAGTTCCACCGGCATCCGCATGACGGCAAACGCGGACGGCAGCTATACGGTCATCATCGCCGGCATCCGTCAGGACATCGACGTAATCCTCTCCATCCCCGCGGACAACGCACACGTCGCCGACGGCGCCCTGACGGTCGGCACCGCTCCCGGCGTCCGCGGCGTGGCGAACGGCCGCCCCGCGCCGGTCTCCCTGCACGTCTACAACCTCGCCGGGACGCTTATCCGCCGGACGGCCGTCCCGCCGGGCACGACGCGGCTGTCCGTCGCGACGGGGATCTACGTCGTCACCGATGGCGATGCGTTCCGCCGGAAGATGGTCGTAACCCGTTAGAGGATGCCCTTCGGGCAATTCGAAGATTCAAGATTCAAAAATTTAAATAACACCGCCGCCCGCCTCCGACGCCCTCCCCTCCCTTGTGGGGAGGGGTCGGGGGAGAGGTGGAGCAGGTGGAACGGCGGGGCGGGGTTGTAGAGACGCGATGCTTCGCGTCTCTACGGGAATCCGGCGCAGGACGGGCAGAGGCAGGGCATGCCCTGTATCTATAAAATTCCCCGGCGTCCCCAATGTCCCCTAATGTCCCACCCGGCAGGGCGGCGTAGAGACGCGATGCTTCGCGTCTCTACGGGCGCACTTGTGATGCAGCCGGAGCGCTCGGCGCAGTCTGAAGACTGTGTCGAGCGGAATTGACGACATTAGGCTGTACATGGCGTGTACAGGTCTCCCGGAACCGGATGAAATAAATGCGCCGGCGGACATTGCGGGGTAATGAATATTGAATTTCTCCTCCCGGATTTGCAAGTCTGTCAAAAAAGCGTTTCCTTTGTTTCCCGAAACGAAGGAACATATACATTATATGAAATATACGCAAACCGCCATTCCGGGCGTCCGGATCATCGAGCCGGCCGTGTTCATCGACGCGAGGGGCTACTTTCTTGAAGCATATAAGGAAGAGGAATTTGAGCAGCACATCGGCGCGGTTCATTTCATTCAGGACAACGAATCGCGCTCCGTGCGGGGCGTACTGCGCGGACTGCACTACCAGTTGGAGCCATACTCGCAGGCCAAGCTGGTGCGCGTCATCCTGGGCAGCGTCATCGACGTGGCGGTCGACCTGCGCCGCGGCTCGCCCGCTTTCGGCAAATACATCTCGGTCGAACTTTCGGGCGATAACAGGCGACAACTGTACATTCCCAGGGGGTTTGCGCACGGCTTTTATGTGACGGGCGAGACGGCCGTCTTCACCTACAAGGTCGACAGCCCCTACATGCCTTCGCACGAGCGGAGCATCCGCTTCGACGACCCGGCCATCGGCATCGACCTGAAAAGCTTTGCCCCGTCCGTGCCGCTCCTGTCCGACAAGGACGCGCGGGCGCCACTCCTCGCCGATGCGGAAATGAATTTCGAATACGTTAAATAACACACCCCTATGAATACTTATTTAATCACGGGCGGAGCCGGCTTCATCGGCGCCAATTTCGTGAAACACATGCGCCGCGCGTATCCCGACAGCCGGCTGATCGTGCTGGACGCTCTGACGTATGCCGGCAATCTGGGAACCATACGCGAGGATATCGACGGCGCGCACTGCCTGTTCGTCAAAGGCGACATTTGCGACCGCGCCCTGCTGACGGAGCTTTTCGACCGGCACCCGATCCGGTATGTGGTGAATTTCGCCGCCGAGAGCCACGTAGACCGGAGCATCGAGGATCCGCAACTGTTCCTGACCACCAACATCCTTGGCGCCCAGAACCTGCTCGATGCCGCCCGCCGGGCGTGGGTTACGGGTAAGGACGGCGCCGGGTATCCGGTGTGGAAAGACGGCGTTCGCTTCCATCAGGTCTCGACCGACGAGGTGTATGGCAGCCTGGGCGATGCGGGCTACTTTCGCGAGACGACGCCGCTCGACCCGCGCAGCCCGTACAGCGCCTCGAAAACGAGCGCCGACCTCTTCGTCAAAGCCTACTTCGAGACTTACAGGATGCCCGTCAGCATCACGCGCTGCTCCAACAACTACGGCCCCTACCACTTCCCGGAGAAGCTGATACCGCTGATCATAAACAACATCCTGGAAGGGAAAAAGCTCCCCGTCTATGGCGACGGGAGCAATGTCCGCGACTGGCTCTACGTCGAAGACCACTGCAAGGCCATCGACGCCGTGATTCACCGCGGGACGCCCGGCGAGGTATACAACGTCGGCGGGCACAACGAACGGACGAATATCGACATCGTCCGCACGGTGATCCGCACCGTCAGGCAACTGATGACCGAGCGGCCGGAATACCGCCGGGCGCTGAAAAAGCGCGAGACGGATGCCGGAGGGCAGCTTTCCGTCGACTGGATTCACGACGGCCTGATCGCGTTCGTAAAAGACCGCCTGGGCCACGACCGGCGCTACGCCATCGACCCCGCAAAAATCACCGCCGAGCTGGGATGGACGCCCGAAACGGATTTCGACACGGGCATCGTCCGTACCGTGCGCTGGTATCTCGAACATCAGGCGTGGGTGGAAGACATCACAAAGGGCGATTACATGAATTATTACGAGCGGATGTATGCCGGTCGCGAACTGTAGCCACATTCGCATGAACCGGTCATACCCCTCCATTCTGCTGGAGAATGCAGTAAACGAGCTTTCCGCACTGCCCGGCATAGGACGGAAGACGGCGCTGCGCCTTGCGCTCTGCCTGCTGCGGCGCGACGCCGGCTATACGGAGAAACTGTCTGCCGCCCTGCTGATGCTGCGGCGCGAAGTGAAGTACTGCCGCGAGTGTCACAACATCTGCGACAGCGGGCATTGCGCCATCTGCGCCAATCCCGGTCGCGACCATTCGCTCATCTGCGTGGTCGAGAACGTCAAGGACGTGATGGCAATCGAGAACACGGCCCAGTTCCACGGCGTTTACCACGTGCTGGGCGGGATCATTTCGCCCATTGACGGCATCGGGCCTGCCGATCTGGAGATTGAGAGCCTGGTGCGGCGCGTGGCGGCGGGAGGCGTGAAGGAGGTCGTGTTCGCACTGAGTCCGACGATGGAAGGCGATACGACGAATTTCTTTATCTACAGGAAACTGGCGCCCTGCGAGGTGAAGATTACCGTGATTGCGCGCGGCATAGCGGTGGGCGACGAAATCGAATATGCCGACGAGGTGACGCTGGGGCGCTCGATCCTGAACCGCCTGGACTTTAACGATTCAATGAAACACTGAAAACGACATGTCCGACTGCAAGCTATCCGTCATTATCGTGCCGTGCGACGGCGATTTTCCGCCCGAGCCGTGCTTTTATTCCCTTCTGTCGGCTACCGACGGTCTGGAGGCCGAGATTTTCTATGCACACGCCGGGTTGCCGCAGGCGGATATGCGTGCGCATCCGGCCGGGATCACCTTTGTTGCCAGGCCGCAGGACGCGGGCGATACCCGGTTCGTTAACCGGCTCATTGCGCAGTGCCGGGGCGAATACGTCCTGCTGCTTCATCCCGACACGCTCGTCGGCGAGGACTGCCTGCGCACGCTCTGCTGCTTCATGGACGAACACGCGGAAGAAGTCGGCGCCGCGGGAGTGAAAATGCTGGACGTGAAGGGCGTTTTCCTGCCGGAAAGCAAACGCGGATGGCCATCGCCGCGGGCGCTTTTTTGCAGGCTTTACGGTCTGGCAAGGCGGTTTCCCGGTTCGAAGCGATATGCGGCAGACGATTTGTCCGCCCTTCATCCCGACAGGACACACCGGGTCGACATCGTGTCGGAGGCATTCATTTTGATTAATCGCAGCGTGCTGGAGAGGACGGGGTTGCTCGATGAATCTTTTCCTGCCGCAAGCGCGTATGCCGACCTGTTATACCGCATGTCGGCAGCCGGATACAGGCAGTATTACGTGCCCGAACGCATCCTGCACTGCGGCAGTGAGGCGTCGCGGCGTGGCGACCGGATAGCCGTATGCGCGTATTATGACGCCCTGTCGCTGTTTTACGAAAAACATTATCCGGCGGAGAAGACCATGTCTGCCCTGATACGCCTGCGCAGGCGTTATGCGCTTCTTTTCGAAAAGAAAAAGAAACTGCGGACGGCGAAAAAGCGTCGCCTGCTGGTATTCTGCCGGGCGTCGCATCTGGACGAAATAAAGGACATTGCGAAAAAGACGCTTCCGGGAGTATCGCACGTCGGGCTGTGGGACACCGGCAAAAGCCGTCCGGCAGAAGCGGTTGCCGACCGCCGGATCAAGATGCAGGCGTATACGGATATTGCGTTCTGCCTTCCCGATATTTCGTGCGCACAGATATTGCTATTCATCGACAGAATGACGGAAAAGAGCACCGTCTATCATATATACCTGTCTGAAACCAAACAATTCGTATCCTGTGAAACTGCTTGAAGACGGGAGAATCCGCCTGCGCGCCCCGGAACCGGAAGACCTGGATACGCTCTATCGCTGGGAAAATGACGCCTCTTATTGGGAATCCGGAAGTACGTTCAGCCCCTATTCGCGTTACGCTCTGAAACGGTATATTGCCGAATCGGGCAACGATTTCTACGAACGCCGGCAACTGCGCCTGATGATTGAACTCAAGGAGATGTCCGTCGCCGTCGGCATGATTGATTTATACGACTTTGATCCGCATCACCTCCGCGCGGGAGTAGGGATATTGCTGGACGGCGCTTACCGGCGGAAGGGGATTGCGGCCGGGGCGCTGACGCTCATAGTGCAGTACACATTTGCTTTCATGAAAATACATCAGTTATATGCGCATATCCCTCAGACCAACACACCTTGCCTGCGGCTTTTCGAGCGTTGCGGTTTTGAGACGGCGGGCGTCATGAAAGACTGGCTGTCCACGTCCGGCGGGTATGTGAACGTCGTCGCAGTAAGCCTGATCCGTCAGGACGGCAACATCTGATTCGCCGCACGGTCAAGAGGAGGCGCGACGGGTCTCAGCGCCTTCGATTAACCCGAAATGTGTATTGGCTCTCCCGCATCGCGTCTCTATCCCGCAGGAGGTTGAACACCTGCGGCGTTCATTCGCGGACGGGAAATGTTTTCTATTGATATAAAAGTCCTCACGGGCTATTCTTAGCCCGAACTCAGGTTATTTTATGACTTTCTCCGTCCATCCGCTGCTGCCCCTGATGATGAACACTCCTTTCGGCAGGCCGCTCAGGTCGAACGTCGCGGGGCTGGCGGTTTTCTGCGCCCGGTACATCACGGCGCCGCTGAGCGAGTAGACCGTGATCCGTTCGGCGGC
>JAIRZY010000275.1 GCA_031266995.1 Tannerella sp. | reverse complement strand
CATATTTTCCTAACTTTGACGCGGATTATCGGTTGAAGAGACATGCAAAAAACAACGTTCAAAATCGCAAAGATGGACTGCCCTTCGGAGGAGCAGCTCGTGCGCATGAAGCTCGACGGGGTGGCGGCGATCCGGTCGCTGTCGTTCGACCCGGGCGGGAGGCTCCTGCACGTGTATCACACGGGCGATTATGCCGAAATCCTCCGGCGGCTCGACGCGCTGAGGCTCGACACCGTCCTTCTTTCGTCTGCGCCTGCCGACGGTTGCGCACCGGCAAGCGGCCACGCCGGCGAAAGGAAAATCCTGCTGGCGACGCTGGCTATCAACCTTTCGTTCTTCGTCATCGAGTCCGTCGCCGGATTCATCTCACGCTCCATGAGCCTGATTGCCGACAGCCTCGACATGCTGGCCGACAGCATCGTGTATGCGCTGGCGCTGGCGGTCGTCGGCGGGACGGCGGCGCGCAAGAGAAACGTGGCCCGGTTTGCCGGCTATTTCCAGCTCGCGCTGGCTGTGGCCGGATTCACGGAAGTGGTCAGGCGATTCGCGGGGGTCGAAGAAACGCCCGATTTCAAGACCATTATATGCGTCTCTCTTGCCGCGCTCGCAGCAAACGTGACCTGCCTCTGCCTGCTGATGAAAAGCCGCAACAGGGAGGCGCATATCCGCGCAAGCACGATATGCACGTCGAACGACGTGATTATAAACGTCGGCGTAATCGTCGCAGGCCTGCTCGTGTACCTGCTCCATTCGCGCTATCCCGACCTGATTGTCGGGGCCGTCGTGTTTGTCGCGGTCACGGTGTATGCCTGCAAAATACTGCGACTCTCAAAGGGGAACTGAATGCAGACATCCGAATCTTCGAATCTTTATACACGTATAATATGGAAAAGCGTATCATCTATCAGGTCTTTCCGCGCATATTCGGAAACATGGCGAAGACGCGGCGGAAGAACGGAAGCATTGCCGAAAACGGCTCGGGCAAATTCTCGGCTTTCACGCCGGCGGTACTGTCAGGAATAAGAGAAAACGGCTACACGCACATCTGGTACACGGGCGTGCTCGAACACGCTACGCAGACCGACTACACGGCGTATGGCATCGCCAAAGACCACCATGCCGTGGTGAAGGGGCAGGCCGGTTCGCCGTATGCCGTCAAGGACTACTATGACGTAGACCCCGACCTGGCCGACTGTGTGCCCTGCCGCATGCAGGAGTTCGAGGCGCTCATCAGGCGTACGCACGGGGCGGGGATGAAGGTGATCATCGACTTCGTGCCCAACCACGTGGCGCGCGGATACCGCTCCGACGCCCGGCCCGTGACCGTCCACGACCTGGGGGAGCATGACAACGTGTTCACGGACTTCGACCCGAACAACAATTTCTACTATCTTCCCGGCCAGACGCTCGTCCTCCACTTCGACGCCGAGCAGGAAGACTTCGAATACAGCGAATTTCCCGCCCGGGCGACCGGCAACGACTGCTTCCACCCCTCCCCCGGCCGCAGCGACTGGTACGAGACGGTGAAGCTGAACTACGGCGTCGACTGCCTGCACGGACGGAAATGCTGCTTCGACCCCGTCCCCGACACGTGGCGCAAGATGCTCGACATACTGCTTTTCTGGGCCGGGAAGGGCGTCGACGGCTTCCGCTGCGACATGGCCGAGATGGTGCCCGTCGAGTTCTGGAGCTGGGTGATTCCCGAAGTGAAGAGCCGGCGCGACGTCTGCTTCATCGCGGAGATTTACAGGCCCGAACTCTACCGCGAATATATCCGCCGCGGGCATTTCGACTGCCTCTACGACAAGGTCGGCCTCTACGACACGCTGCGCGACGTGATCTGCGGACGGCAGCGCGCCGACAGCATCACCCGGCGCTGGCAGGAGGTGGAAGACATTCGCCCTCACATGCTCGCCTTCCTCGAAAATCATGACGAGCAGCGCATCGCGTCCGACTTCTTCGCCGGCGACGCGCGGGCCGGATTTCCCGGCATGATCGTGGCCGCCGCGCTGGACGTCAATCCCGTGATGGTCTATTCCGGACAGGAGCTTGGCGAGCCGGGCATGGACGAGGAGGGATTCAGCGGGCGCGACGGGCGGACGACGATCTTCGACTACTGGAGCCTCGACTGCCTGCAAAACCTGCTGCTCGACGGCCGCCGCCTCACCGAAGCGCAGCAGTCACTGCATCGCTCATACGCACAGTTGATGCGCCTCGCCGCCACCGAGCCGGCCATCCGCCGGGGCGCGTTTTTCGACCTGATGTATGCCAATGCGGACAACCGGTTCTTCAACAGCCGCCACCTCTACGCCTTCATGCGGAAATATCGCGGAGACGTCATCCTCGCCGTCGTCAACTTCGACCGCAACGCGGCGCCGACCGTACGCGTACGCATCCCGTCCGAAGCGTTTGCCACGCTCCGCATCGCGGACAACCGCGCTGCCGTGCTGACCGACCTCTTCACCGGGCAGCAGACCGTCGGCACGCTTACGGCCGCCTGCCCGTACGGGTTGAGCGTGCCGGCGTATTCGGGGCGCCTGCTCCGCTTCCGGTATGACGGCGGCGCGCCGTCGGCCGGCGCGCCCGAACCGGACGACTATGCTCCGGCTAACGGCGCCCTCCTGCCCTCCTGCATCTCGAGCAGTTTCCTGTAGCGAAGCAGCGCTTCCACGTAATAGTAATCGGCATACGTCAGGGGCACATCGACTTCGGAACTGTGCGGCGCCGACCCGACGCCGTGCATCAGAATGAAATTGCCGTTCGTGCCCGTGCCCGCCGTGTATGCCGGCGATGCCAGCGCGCGCAGTTGCGTCTCCGCCACCTGAAGGTATCTCTTCGACAGGCCGGCGTCGACGTAGCCGCTCATCTCGATCAGCGCCGAGCAGATAATCGCCCCGGCCGACACGTCGCGCAGCTCGTGCGGAATGTTGGGCGCATCGAAATCCCAGTAGGGAATGTAGTCGTCGGGCATGGCGGGATGCGAAAGCAGAAAGTATGCCACGCTCTTCGCATGTTCCAGATAGCGGGCGTCGCGCGTCTCCCTGTACATGACCGTGTATCCGTACAGCCCCCACGCCTGCCCCCGGCTCCATGCCGACGCGTCCGAATAGCCCTGATGCGTCTGCCGGGCCTCGGGGACGCCGGTGACCGTGTCGTACGAGACGACGTGGTAGCTGCTGAAGTCCGCGCGGTAGTGCTCCTTCATCGTCCTGTCGGCATGGCTGATGCAGATGTCGCGGAAGCGGCTGTCGCCCGACATGGCGGAAGCCCGGAAGAGCAGTTCGAGGTTCATCATGTTGTCGATGATCACCGGGTACTGCCATTTCGCGTTGTCCCACGACTTGATCACGCCCAGCGCCGGGTTGTAGCGCGTCGACAGCGATTCGGCGGCGGTCAGCAATACGCTGCGGCAGGCCGTGTCGCCCGTCAGGCGCAGCCCGTTGCCGAAACTGCAGCCGAGCATGAAGCCGAGGTCGTGCGTGCCCGTGTTGTGCTTTTCCTTCTCTACCCGCGCGGTATACAGCCGGGCATAGTCCAGCAGTTCGGGCTTCGGATCGTTTTCATACAGATACCACAGCAGGCCGGGGAAAAAGCCGCTGCACCACCAGCGCGAATCGGACGTGATCGACCGTCCCTTTTCGAACGAGCGCGGCAGCATGCCCTCTTCACCGGCCAGCAGTTCGGCCATCTGCAGCGCCTGCAGTTCGGCATTCTCGAGCGCCGCGCCGATCACGGCCGTCATCGGCGCCTCCCGCTCCCGCGTACAGGCCGCCATGCCGAGGCAGGCCATCAGGATACATGTTAATTTAATCGTTTTCATAGTCTTTATATTCATTTATCGGTTTATTTCGCAGCGCTGTTGCGCGTCATGCGGATGCAAATATACGAAGATTCAAAAAAAGAAAGTGCACAGAGTTCCCCGAAGAAGACACGGGAGACTTTCCCCACTTGGGGAAAGTCTCTCGCCGCCGGCGAGAAGGTTTCCCCACTCCGGGAAAGTTTCTCGCCGCCGGCGAGAAGGTTTCCCCACCCGGGGAAAGTCTCTCGCCGCTGGCGAGAAGGTTTCCCCACCCGGGGAAAGTCTCTCGCCGCTGGCGAGAAGGTTTCCCCACTCCGGGAAAGTTTCTCGCCGCTGGCGAGAAGGTTTCCCCACTTGGGGAAAGTTTGCAGCACAGTGCGATAGCGTTTCCCGACGCGGGGAAAGTCTCCCGCAGCTTGCGGCAGAGAATGCGCTAATGGACATTTCGGGATAAATTATTACGAATCAGTTGGACGCCCGTCCAAACGGTCTTTGGACGCGGGACGTGCATCATGACACGGCCGGTATCCCGTCGAACGTGACGGGGAGGGGTTGAACACCTGCGGCGATCGCCGCTTCTTGAGTCTTAAATGTTGAATTTGGGGTTTAAATCCCCCCGATTATTTGCCGGTAAATATCCCCGTCCGCAATCATGTGTTCGGCGTCGAGGATGATGCGCGCCTGCTCGTAGCAGGAAGTGCGTTCGGAAAGGGAGCGGGCGATGAAGCGGCGCAGCTCGTCGCCCGAGAGGTCTCGCAGGATGGGGCGGGCATTTTTGTTCAGCTCGACGCGCCGCGCCAGCTCGTCGACAGACACTTTCAGGTAGACCGTCGTTCCCGTCGCATTCATGAACTCCATGTTGTCGAAGAAGCAGGGCGTGCCGCCGCCCGTCGAGATGACCGCGTCTTCGAAGCCGGCCACCTCGCGCAGCGCCCTGCGTTCGATTTCGCGGAAGGCCGCCTCGCCCTTTTCCTCGAAGATCTGGCGGACGGTCCTGTAGTGGTGGCTTTCGATAAACACGTCGAGGTCGATGAACGCCAGCCCCGCCTGCGCTGCGAAGGCCTTGCCCACGGTCGTTTTGCCCGCGCCCATGTATCCGATGAAGAAGATTCGCTGCATGGCCGTCCTCCGTGTCAGCGTTTCGCCGCCTGCGCGTCGAGCAGGCGGATGGTTTCCTCCAGTCCCCGGCGCAGGTTGTATGCCGGCCTGAAACCCGTTGCGCGGCGCAGCGGCTCCGTGTCGCAGGTCCAGTTACGTTCTTTGAGTATCCTGTACTTGTCGGCGTTCAGGGTCATGGCGCGCCCCGTCAGCCGCCCGGCTCCCTCGAAGCAGATGCACGCGCACCACGCCAGCCAGCACGGGATGCGCAGGCGCAGGACGCGCCTCTTCTGCAGGACGTCCTGTATCGTACGGGCAAATTCCGCGTCGGTATGCACGTCGCCGTCCGCCACGAAAAACGTGCTGTTCACAACCGGCTCGCACTCGAGCGTCTCGCATACCGCCGAGGCCAGGTCTTTCACATAGATGAACGTCAAATGCTGCGGCCGCATCCCGACGGCGAAGTCGAAGCCCGCGCGGATGCTGTCGATCTCCATCAGATAGTCCCTGTCGCCCGGGCCGTATACGCCCGTCGGACGGAGGATGACGTACGGGAAGTCGCGCTGCGCCCGTACGTGGTTTTCGGCCATCAGCTTGCTTTTGCCGTAGGCCGTTGCGGGCTGCTGCGGGTCGTCGAGACGGACGGGGCGAAGCGTGTCGGGGTTGCCGGCGCCGCAACTGCCGAGGCTGCTCATCAGAAGAAACTTGCGCGGATGGCAGGCAGCCGCGGCCAGCGACCGGAGCAGGCGCTGCGTGCAGTCGGCATTGACGCGGAAGAAATCGCGCGGACGCGTCGTCTTCGTCAGGCCGGCGTTGTGCACGACGTAGTCCCACGCGCCATGCTCGCGGGCAAACTGCGCCAGTTGCGCGGTCAGCGCTTCGCCGTCGCCGTATTCCAGTTCCATGCGGTGAACCCTGTCTGCCGGCAGGCCCGCCAGCGAACTGGTGGCGCGTACGCCGGCCCACACTTCATATCCGCGGTCGAGCGCTTCGCCGACGATGTGCCGGCCGATGAATCCGCTTGCGCCCGTGATCAGTATTTTCTTTCCGTTGTGTGATGTCATTTCTCTGTGATGTTTCATGTTTTCTTCATACGCCGTGCGGCGGGATGCTGCCGTGCGTTCCGTCCAGCCACGCCTCCGTCGGGCGATTGCCCGCGTGATAGCGGAGCGTTCCGTCGACGTACGCCACGTTTTTAACCAGCGGCAGAACCGCCCCCACGTCGTGCGAGACGAGAATCACCGCCGCGTCGCGATTGACTTCCGCCAGCAGGTCGTAGAGGCGCGACGCGAAACGCCGGTCTACATACGTGTTCGGCTCGTCGAGAATCAGCACTTTCGGGTGCGAGACGATGGCGCGCCCGAGCAGCGCGCGCTGCAGTTCGCCGCCCGACAGGTCGCCTATCGGCCGCCCGGCCATACCGCCCAGGCCGGCCCATTCGAGCGTGTCGGCGATTCGCTGCCGCTGCACGGCCGAGAAGCCGCGCAGAGGCCGCTTTTCGGACATCAGCCCCGAGGCTACCACCTCGCCGACCGACACGGGGAAGCGCCGGTCCATGCGGTTGACCTGCGGAAGGTAGCCGATTGCGAGCGAGGGCACGGGATGGCCACCTGCGTAAAAGACGACCTGTCCGCGCGACGGTTTCAGCAGCCGCAGGATGACTTTCAGCAGCGTCGTCTTTCCTCCGCCGTTCGGGCCAACGACGCCGAGGAAGTCGTTTTCGCAGAGCGTCAGGGAGACGTCGCGCAGCACGGGCTTTGCGTCGTAGGCGGCCGTCACGGACTGTATCTCGATCAGCTTATTCATGCGGAGGCGGTGCATTGCCGCACAGGGCGCGGGCGATGAAGACGAGCTGTTCGTTCCAGTGCCGGTCCAGCGGATTGATGACGGTCACGCCCGCATTAATTTCGGCCGCGAGCAGTTCGGCATGTTTGCGGTCAAATTCCTGCTGGACGAAGACCGTCCTGACACCCGCAGCCCGCGCGCGGTCGACCAGCGTCTTCATCGACAGCGCCGACGGTTCCTTGCCGTCGGTTTCGATGGCAAGCTGCGTGAGTCCAAACTCGTCGGCGAAATAGGTCAGGGAGGGGTGGTAGATTACGAAGGTGCGGCAGGAGAGCGTGTCGAGCATTTCGTGCAGTGCGCGCCGCGTGGCGTCGATTTCGCCGCACAGTTGCCGGCAGTTGTCGCGAAAGGCGCTTTCGTGCACGCTGTCGATGCGGATAAACGCCTGCATGACGTTGCGCGCCATGATTTCGGCGTTCACCGTCGAAGTCCAGATATGCGGGTCGGCATGAGTGTGTCCGTGCGTGTGCGCCGTGCCGTGTCCGTGTGCGCTTTCGATCCATTCGACGCCTTCGGAGAGGTCGAAATACGCAACCTGCGGATTGTTGCGGCGGATGGCGTCCATCCATGCGAGTTCGAATCCGATGCGTCCGATTTGCAGGTAGGCGCGGCAGCGTGCGATGCGCACCATTTCGCGCGGAGAGGGATCGTAGGTTTCGGGGCTTTGTCCGGGAGGGACGGCAGCGTATATGCTGAAATGTTCGCCTGCGATTTTTTCGGCAAAGTAGCACTGCGGTTCGATGGTGACGGCTACGGTCGGCGTGCGGCTCTGCGTGTCGCGGCAACCGCACAGCAGGAGGGGGACGAGGCATACGGCGAGGCGCGTGTGCTTCTCCCATTTCCGTCCGAGGCGCCGCAGCGGATAGCGGGCGGCCGTCGCCCCGGCCAGGAAGACGGTCAGGAAGATGAGCAGAATGTCGAACAGTTCGATTCTCACCGGATAGTCGTCGCTCACGAATGCCCCGAGCGTGCCGCCGAGCTTGACGAAGCCGAAGCGCTGCTGCAGGAGGCAGAGCGCGACGCCGAGGGCTACTCCGGCGAGCGCGCCGAAGGCGGGAATCATCGCACCCTCGGTCATGAAGATGCGGCGCACCAGCCGGTCGTCCGCGCCCATGCATCGCAGCATCTTCACGTCGTCTTCTTTTTCGATCATCAGCATGTAGAGCGAGCTTACGACGTTGAAGAGGGCGATGACCAGTACGAAGGCCAGGATGAGGAAGCTGATCCACTTCTCGACCTGCATCATGCGGTACGAATCTTCCTGCTGCTCATAACGGTCGCGCACGTCGAAGCCCTCACCCAGCAGCGCGCGTATGCGTTTTCGCACCGACGGCAGGTCGGCGCCGGGCGAGAGCTTGAGTTCGAGTGCGGAGACTTCGGCGTCGTAGCGCAGCAGGTCGCGCACAAGCCCGATGGGGAGGAGCACGTAAGTCTCGTCGTAGGGCGACTGGTTAATGCAGAAGACGCCGCCGGCGAAGGCCCGCGCGGTGCGGAAGGAGGCCGCGGGGTTAGCCGTGCTGAGCTGCCCGTCGCGCCGCGGAGCGAGGATTTCGAGCGGATCGACGAAGCCGGCCTGCACGCCCAGCGCATACGCAAGTCCGACGCCGGGAACGGCATACGCTGCCTCGCCCTCCTGCAGGACGAAGCGCCCGCTGAGTATCAGCGTGTCGATGTCGGCAAGCTGTCGGAACGACTCCTCCACGCCTTTGGCGACGGCGATTTCCTGACGGTCGCCATAGCGCACCAGCACGTTGTCTTCGAGCACTTCGGTGCATATCGCGATTTCCGGCATGGCACGCACCTGCACGAACGGCGGCGCGTGCGGGTCGAACACCTTGCCCTGCACGGGCGTAATCTTCAGTTCGGGGTCGAAACGGCTGAACATGGAAGCCACCAGCTCGCCGAAGCCGTTGAAAACGGACAGCACACAGACCATCGCCAGCGTAGCCACCGCCACGCCGCAGACCGAGATGGCAGAGATGACGTTGATCGCGTTGTGCGACTTGCGGGCGAAGAGGTAGCGCCGTGCGATGTAGAAGGGCAGGTTCAATCCGTCGGGGCGTTAGCTGTTCAACAGGCGGTCGATGTTTTCGACATAGTCCAGCGAGTCGTCCAGATAGAAGACCAGCTCCGGTATTTTGCGCAGTTGCATCCGCACGCGCTGCCCCAGATCGTAGCGCACCGTACGGCGGCTCGCCTCGACCGCCTCCATCAGTTCCGCCTTCCGTTCGGGCGGGAAGATGCTCAGATATACCTTCGCCACGCCCAGGTCGGGACTGACGCGCACGGAGGTGACGGAGATCAGCGTCCCGTGCATCGCCCGTGTCTGCAGGCGGAAAAGGTCGCCCAGCTCCTTCTGCAGCAGCCGGCCTATACGGTCAATTCTTTTTACTTCCATAGATTTTCAAAATTTAAATGTGTATACGTTCCCTTTTACTTTTTATATATCAGTGTCAGGCCGTCGCGCAGCGGGAGCATGACCTTTTCGACGCGCGCGTCGTCGCGCACCATCGCGTTGAAATCGCGAATCCCCTGCGTGTGGCGGTCGGCCGCCGCGATACGGTCGGCTACCACCTTGCCGCCCCACAGCGTGTTGTCGGCCAGTATGTATCCCCCCTGCCTGACGCGCGGAAAGACGAGGCGGTAGTAGTCGCAATAGTCGCGCTTGTCGCCGTCGATGTATGCGAGATCGAACGCGCCCTCTATCCGCGGCAGCACCTCCGCCACGTCGCCCCAGTGCAGGCGAATCTTCGCGCGGTCCGCCGACCGTTCCAGATAGGGGCTGACGAAAGCCTCCATCTCGTCGTTGATTTCCACCGAGTGTATCACCGCGCCGTCGTCCAGCGCCTCGGCCATGCAGAGCGTCGCATACGCCGTGTAGGTACCGATTTCGAGCACGCGCCGCGGCCCGATCATGCGGCACAGCATCTTCAGCAGCCGCCCCTGCAGCCGTCCCGCCATCATCCGCGGGCGCAGCAGCCGCACGTGCGCATCACGGTTCAGCGCCGCCAGGAGCGTGCCCTCGCCGTCGGTATGATCGAGGACGTAAGCCTCCAGCGTCCCCCCGTCATCCATCCTCATGACCGCAAAAACGACTCGAGCGCCAGGCGATACGAATCCGTTCCGAAGCCCGCAATCACGCCCCGGCACGCCGCCGCAAGCATCGAGTGATGGCGAAACGCCTCGCGTGCATGCACGTTCGATATATGAACCTCTACGACCGGCGCCGTGACCGCACGTATCGCGTCGCCTATCGCGATCGACGTATGCGTATACGCACCCGCGTTCAGGATAATCCCGTCCGCCTCGAACCCCGTCCGGTGTATCCTGTCGATGATTTCACCCTCGATGTTGCTCTGAAAATAACCGATTTCACACTCCGGATACGCCGCCCGCAGCTCGTCGAGGCATACCTCGAAGGGCCTGTCACCATACACCGACCGCTCGCGCACGCCCAGCAGATTAAGGTTCGGCCCGTTGATAATTTGAATTTTCTTCATCCCAGTATCGTTTAACTGCTCTCCGCCCTTCCGCCCGAAAGCAGTCGCAAAAATAACGCTTTTCCGCGAAACAAAAAAACTCCTAAAGGGGATTCCAAGATTCAAAAACAACCTCCCGTGTCCGAAGAGTTCCCCTCCCTTGTGAGAAGGGGCCTGGGGGAGAGGTAAAATTCAAGATTAAACAGGGAAATCCCGCGGCGGGGTAACAATTCATAATTTATAATTCATACTCTCCCCTTCAGCCGCGGGATTTCCCTCACTCAATTTTGAATTTTTGAATCATTGAATCTTGAATTTCAAAGAATGACCGCCGCAATAATCCGACTCTAGAGCATAAGTTCTCCCCCCTCCCGCCGGTTCTGCCATCGGGTGGCGATGTAAGCCGTCCGTCCGTGCTGCGACGAATCGAAAACCAGCCATGCCGGCGAACGCGTCGCAAGCTTCGCGAAAGCCAGCATGTTGTGGTTCGTCTCCGGCGTGTCGCTTTTCGCCGCCGGCAACTGTCTGAATCCTGATTTGCGTGATTAAATGATTGTCAGGCGGAGGTATAAATAATATCATTATCCACAGCAGGTTTTGGTGCAATTTCTCAAATCTGTTTTTGCAGTCTTATTTTAAATACATACTTTTGCGCCGGATTAGCCGTTTGGCTAAATGCAATGTTAGATTTTGGATTATTGGAACAGAATGTTGAAAACAGGATCATTGAAGCTGCCCGTCGGGTCTTTTACGAGAAAGGATACAACGGGGCAGGCATGCGCGAAACAGCCCGGAAAGCGGGCGTTAATTACGCGTTGCTGCACTATTATCCCGAAATGTCCATTAGCGCATTCTCTGCCGGAAGTTGCGGGAGACCGTCCCCCACGAGGAGAAACCCTGCCGGAAACTCCGGGAGATTTGCCACTGTGGGTGGTAACCTTGCCGCAAGTTACGACAGAACTGATCGGAATCGACTCCGGTTCTGAAAAGTTCCGGGAGGGCCAATGGACATTTCGGGATTATAAGCAATATGCATTATTGCTGTCTGTTCCGTCAATTGCGGTCGACGCGGCGGCCGGTCGCGATTATTTTACGACTGCAATTTTTGTTACGACGCTTTCCTTTGCGCCGGGTGTGGAGGAGAGCACGAGGTAAATGCCTGTCGCTACCGGGCGTCCGTTACTGCCGCGGCAGTTCCATGCAAGCTGTCCGCCCGCCGACCGGCCCTGGAATATCAGGTTCCCGTTCAGGTCGGTGATTTTCACATTGGAGTTGTGCATCAGGCCGGTGACGACAACCGAACCGTCGAAATCCGGGCGGACGGGATTGGGGAAGGCGTATACGTCCGAATAGCTTTCGCTTGCCTTCGTCGCCTCGCCGCGGTACGAGATCAGCCCCTTGTCGGTGCCGATGAAGACTTCGCCCGTCTGCTGGTCGATGGCAATGCTTTGGATATTGTTTGAATACAGCGGCGAATTGTCCGTCGCAAACTGATGAATCGTTTCCATGCCGTCGGCGCTGACGAGGAAGACGCCCGACCCCGCCGTGCCGAGCCACTTACGGTTGCCGCCGTCCACGGCGATGGCGTTGACCTGCTCGCCGTTCAGGAAATAATAGTTCTCGCCGTTTGCGTCGGTGCGGACAATGCGGTTGCAGTACAGGTTGTCGGGATTCTCGACGGCGCGGCCGGGCGACGGGCAGTAGATTGGCCCGATGTCCGTCCCGATCCATATCTCGCCGTTCAAATCTTCTTCCATGCAGTAGTATACGCCCGACTCGATTGCCGCGCCCGTTCCGCTCTTGAAGGAGGGGAAGAAGTTTGCCACGTCGTCGGACGCGTCGCCGGGCGTTCCGCGGTCGTCGAAGACGAGGATGCCCGTACGCTCGCTGCTGCGCGGCACGTTTACCCATTTGTGCCCTTTCGAGGTGATCAGTATCCTGTCGACCAGATAGGACGAACTGTTAATGCCCTGATATTGCAGCGCCGACCATTTCCCGTCGGCAGTCCTGACGACGATTCCCCTGTCGACCTGGCAGTTCGTCATCCACAGATTCCCGCTCCGGTCGAAACAGACGCTGCCCACGCGGATATAGCTCCTGTTGTTCGGCAGAATGCTTTGCAGCGGGCTGTTCGCATGATTGTAGAGCTGTACAAGCTCGCCGTCCTTCACCTCAAGCACGCCTTCGCCGTAGGTGGAGATGAAGTAATGACCGTCGTCGTTCGGATCCGCCGCCACGCCGGTATAGTCGAAGCAGCCGTAGCCCGCCTGTCTGTTTATGGCGTTCTCGTCGAGGTTCGTCCATTTCCCGTTTTCGTAAGCCATCAGCGTGCCCGGATTCCAGAAACGGTCTGTCCATCGACCTCCGCCCGCGACGAGCAGTCTCCGTCCGTGCATCGTCAGGAAGGCCGTCAGATTGCGCTTCGGCCCTTCGGCGTTCAGCCCCGACACGAACGGCTCGAACTGACCGGCCGCCGTGCGCCTGATGCCGACAAGCCCGTTCTCGCCCGCCGCGATCCAGTAATTCCCGTCGTCCTTCAGGCTCGAGACGCCGTATACCACGCCCACGCCGGCCGACTCGTAGTGCGAAAGCGATTCGCAGACATACAGGGTCGAGGCCGAATGAATGATCAGACGGCCGGACTGCAGCGTCATGTCGCGAAGCGCGTTATGCTTCAGCAGCGTGTTTATCCCTCCGTTTGCATCCAGGTAAAACACGCCCGCGCTGTCTGCCAGAAAGCAGACAGCGTCCTGAAACGCGCACAGGCGGCGGATGTCTTTCTCCCTGAAATCGGCCGACTGCAGCGGCATGGACTGCCAGTTGCGAATATCCAGCAGGTTGTCGCCGACCGCCGCGCGACGCATCCCTTCGGCCGTGGCGGCATAAATCGTCCCGCCCCGGATACAGGTGGAATACGTATTCACGTTCAGCCTGTACGTTTCGGCGATTTCCTTTTTGCTCATCCTGATGACCATGATGCCGAATGCGGCGGAAAGGTACGCGTTGTCGCCGTCCAGATAAATGCTGTTCACGGTCTTGTCCGCGATGTTGGTTGCGTTTTTGAGGAACGGCAGGTTCTGCACGCCCTCCTCGCTCATCAGGTCGATATTGCCGTTGCTGTAGACGATAAGCAATGTTTTCGTCCCGGGATGATAGTCCGTCAGGCTGACTTCGGCATCGCTCAGGCCGTTCAGCTTGGAATGAACCGTCACGCTGTTGTCGTCCTTACCGTAGCTGTAGAGCGTCCCGTTGGCCACCGCATACACGCGACTGGCCGCTTCGGTCACGCCCCTCGTGTCGTGAGTCGCCAGATACATCTGCCATTCGCCGACACGCTGCGCCCCGAGCGGTAGCGCCAGCAGCAGCAGGCCGGCGATCATTATTTTATATCGTTCCATTGTCCGTCAGTCTTTTCTTTGAGATAAAAATCCGGCAAGCTTTGCGACAGCCCGTGCGCGGTGGCTGATGGCGTTTTTCACCCCGTCGCCAAGTTCGGCAAACGTCTGCTCGTAATGTGCGGGAACAAAAACGGAGTCGTAGCCGAATCCGCCGCTGCCCCGCAAGGTGTCAGTGATATGCCCGTCCGCGATGCCGTCGAAAAAATACTCCTGCCCGTCGAGGATGAGCGCAATCACTGTCCTGAAACGGGCGCTCCGGTCAGTCTTGCCGGACAGTTCGCCGAGCAGCTTGCGTATGTTCGCAAGGCTGTTGCACGTATCGCCTGCGTAGCGTGCCGAATGAACGCCCGGCCTGCCGTCCAGCGCCGCGACCTCCAGCCCCGTATCATCGGCAAAGCAGTCATATCCGACGGCATCCCTGACAAAGCGCGCTTTCTGTAATGCATTTCCTTCCAGCGTATCCGACGTTTCCGGTATGTCATCGGAAAAATGCAGGTCGTCCAGTCCGGCGACCTTCGTCCCGGCAGGCATCATGGTGCGTACTTCTTTTAATTTGTGCGCGTTGTGCGTGGCAAATACAATCTTCTTCATATTGAAACAGTTCTTGCGTAAGCAATAACGGAGATTTGCGGTTAAAATTGTATAGATGGAAAACCCGGAAAATAATTTGAGAAACAGTTGGCAGTTGTAAATATACAGCCTAAATTTGCAGTATAATTAATTGAAGAAGACATGCCTACATTATTGATTTTATTCGGACTGAGGTTTTATTTCTATTTAAGAGACCACGAACCTGTTCATATTCATGTAGAAAGTGGAGATGGAGAGGCTAAGTTTGAAATAATTAAAGAAGTGAGGCTGGTGTATAATCATGGACTGAAACCCAAGGATGTGAAGCTGGCCGAAAGTATCATTGAGGAAAACAAGGAAAACTTTATCAGTGAATGGGAAAAAGCGTTTGATAACAAAAGTGAGAGATAAGATGGAAATAAGCAAATTATGGTTTGACGACGATAAAATTTTCGTCCGGACAAAAGACGGTTGCGAACTGTGGCAGTCACTTTTGTGGTATCGCCGCCTGCGGTATGCCAGCGACACGCAGCGAAACAGCTACCGCATGTCGTATTCCGGCATCCACTGGCCCGACATAGATGAAGATATATCGTTCGAAAGTTTCCTGTACGACAATCCCGAGCCGACAGGTATTTCGCGGCTCTTCATGCAATTTCCCGAATTGAACGCCTCCGCCATTGCCCGGCGGACGGGCATGCAGCAAAGCCTGCTGGCCGCCTATATCCGGGGCACGAAAAAACCTTCCGGCGAGCAGGCGAAAAAAATTCAGGACGCGGTACACGAATTTGCCGGAGAGCTGATGCAGGCAGATTTTCTCCAGCCGCTGTTGCCCCCCTCTACTTAATCGGCTCGAACCCCTCGCCATACACGCCGCGCACGGTGCTCTGCGAAATGAAGGCGCTGTGGTCGATAGACTTGATCAGGCGGAAAATCGAGACGCTCTCGCGGCTCTTGGCCAGCAGGACTACGACCTTGACGGGTTCTTTCGTGTAGCCGCCATGCCCGTCCAGAACGGTGCAGCCGCGGCCGAGGTCTTTAATGATGCGCCCGGCGATTTCTTCGTATTTCTGCGTGAAGATGAGAAACTGCACGGACTGGGTATTGGCATTGAGCACCTTGTCGAGGATGTAGTTGTTGAAAAACATTTCAACGAATCCGAACACGATTTTGTCTACGTTGTGAAAGATGAAATACGACGAGCCGATGATGAAAAAGTCGCAGAAGAGCAGCGTCCGCCCGATAGAGATATGGCGATACTTGTGTATGATGGCGCCAATGATGTCCGTCCCGCCCGTGCTGCCGTTGGACGAGAAGATGATTCCCAGCCCCGTGCCGCACAGCGCCCCGCCGATGAGGATGGACATGAACGGCTCGTCGCGGATGACGGGCTGACCGCCCAGCAGCCACTCGAAAAACATGAGCGAGAAGGTGAGCGAGACGACGCCGAAGATGGTGTTGAGCATGAACCGCATCCCCAGCATCTTGTAGGCTACCGCCAGCAGCGCGATATTGATCACGGCGTATGACAGCGATACAGGTATCTTCGTCACGAAAAACAGCAGCGAGCAGATGCCCGTCACCCCGCCCGGCACGATCTCGTTCGAGAGGATGAAGCCGTTGAAGCCGAATCCGTATATCAGCGTCCCGATACAGATGAATATGTAGTCGCGGATAGGATGATAAATCTTGTACAGCGTATTTTTTGTCATATTTATAAACCGTTATGTCTCCTCCTTTTTACGCTGCAAAGGTAGCGATATTTTCCGAAACCGGCACGCGCGCTTTTCAGACTACCACGCTGACGACCTTTCCCGGCACGACGATCACCTTTTTCGGCGTTTTGCCGTCGAGCCACCGGGCCGAGCTTGCATGCGCGAGGACGGTGTTCTCGACCTCTTCGCGCGGCATGTCGACGGGCAGTTCGAGGCTGAAGCGCGTCTTGCCGTTGAAGGATACGGCATACGTCGCCGTGTCTCTCTTCAGGTACGCTTCGTTGAAGTCCGGGAAGCTGGCGTCGCAGACCGTCGTGTCGTGGCCAAGCCTGTGCCACAGCTCTTCGGCAATGTGCGGAGCGAAGGGCGAGAGGACGACGACGAAGTCGGACAGAATCGCGCGCTTGCTGCATTTCAGCGCCGTCAGCTCGTTGGCGCAGATCATGAACGCCGCGACCGAGGTGTTGAACGAGAACGTCTCGATGTCCTGCCCGACTTTCCTGATCAGCTTGTGGATGGACGTCAGTTCCTCGGCCAGGGGCTGCTCGTCGGAGACGGCGAACGCGTCGCCGCGGAAAAACAGGTTCCAGAATTTGCGCAGGAAACGTGACACGCCGTCGATGCCGTTGGTGTCCCACGGTTTGGACTGCTCGACGGGGCCGAGGAACATTTCGTACAGGCGCAGCGTGTCGGCACCGAAGTTTTCGACCACGTCGTCGGGGTTGACCACGTTGTACATTGATTTCGACATTTTCTCGACCGCCCAGCCGCATACGTATTTCCCGTCTTCGAGGACGAATTCGGCCGTCCTGTATTCGGGGTTCCAGCGTTTGAAGGCTTCGATGTCGAGGACGTCGCCGGACACGATGTTGACGTCGACGTGGAGGGGCGTCACGTCGTAGCGGTCTTTCAGCCCGAGCGAAACGAACGTGTTTGTGTTTTTGATCCGGTAGACGAAGTTGCTCCGCCCCTGAATCATCCCCTGATTGATCAGTTTGCGAAACGGCTCGTCGTCGGCCGCATGGCCGCGGTCGAACAGGAACTTGTTCCAGAAGCGGCTGTAGATAAGGTGTCCCGTAGCGTGTTCCGTCCCGCCGACGTAGAGGTCGACGTTTCGCCAGTATGCGTTGTTTTCCTTTGAAACGAGGCAGTCGCTGTTGTGCGGATCTTCGTAGCGCAGGTAGTAGGCCGACGAGCCTGCGAAGCCGGGCATGGTGCACAGCTCGAGGGGAAAAGCTTCGCCCGACCGTGCGCGGTCTGTTTCGACAATTCTCCCGCTTTTCGCATCCCACGCCCATGCCGCGGCGCGTCCCAGGGGCGGCTCGCCCGTCTCGGTAGGCAGGAACTTGTCGACTTCCGGCAACTCGACCGGCAGGTACTGCATGTCGACGGGGCAGGGCATACCTTCTTTGTAATAAACCGGAAACGGCTCGCCCCAGTAGCGCTGGCGGCTGAAGATGGCGTCGCGCAGGCGGTAGTTGACCTTGACCCGTCCCAGTCCGTTTTCAGCGATATATTCCTTTGCCCGTGCGATGGCGTCCCTCACCGTCAGTCCGTCAAGGAAGCCGGAGTTTGTCATGATGCCCTCCGTGGCGTCGAAGCTGTCTTCCGACACATCGGCGCCTTCGATCAGCGGAACGACGGGCAGGTCGAAGCGGCGGGCAAAGGCATAGTCGCGGCTGTCGTGGGCCGGCACGGCCATGATGGCCCCCGTGCCGTAGCCGGCGAGCACGTAGTCGGAGATCCAGACCGGAATCGCTTTCCGGCTGACCGGATTGACGGCATACGAGCCTGAGAAGACGCCCGTCACCCGGCGATCGGCGATGCGTTCGCGCTCGGTACGCTTTTTTGTCTGTTCCAGATACTCCCGCACTGCGCGTCGCTGCCCGTCCGTTGTCACGACGTCGACCAGCTCGCTTTCCGGCGCAAGCACCATGAAGGTAACACCGAAGATCGTGTCGGGGCGGGTTGTGAATACCGTCATCGACCTCTCCGCGCCGACGCCGGCATCCGTTCCGTCCGAATCTTTGAATTTTGAATCATTGAATCTTGAATCCTGAATCCTGAATACGACTTCCGCCCCCTCGCTCCGTCCGATCCAGTTGCGCTGCGTCTCTTTGAGCGACTCCGTCCAGTCGACCGTCTCCAGCCCCTCGAGCAGGCGCTGCGCGTAGGCCGACACGCGCAGGCTCCACTGCCGCATCCGGCGCTGCTCCACGGGATGGCCGCCACGCACCGAGAGGCCCTCGCTCACCTCGTCATTGGCCAGAACGGTGCCCAGCGCCGGACACCAGTTTACCATCGTGTCCGCCTGATATGCGATCCGGTAGTTCATCAGCATCTGCTCTTTCTCCCTTTCCGTCCGCGCGCGCCACTCGGCGGCGGTAAACGTCACCTCCTCCGTGCAGGCCGCGTTCACGCCCTCCGTCCCCTGCCGCTCGAAGGCGTCGACCAGTTCCGCGATCGGACGCGCCCGCCGCGCCTCGCGGCAGTAATACGACTCAAACATGAGGACGAAAGCCCACTGCGTCCACTTGTAATACGCCGGGTCGCACGTGCGCACCTCGCGCTCCCAGTCGAAGCTGAAGCCCATTCGGTCCAGTTGCCCCCGGTAGCGACGTATGTTCTCCTCCGTCGTGACGGCCGGATGCTGCCCCGTCTGTATCGCATACTGTTCGGCCGGCAGCCCGTAGGCATCGTAGCCCATGGGATGCAGCACGTTGAAACCCCGCAGGCGCTTGTAGCGCGCATAGATGTCCGACGCGATGTAGCCCAGCGGATGACCCACGTGAAGCCCCGCCCCCGAAGGATAGGGAAACATGTCGAGCACGTAATACTTAGGCTTTTCGCTCTTCTCCGCCACCGCGTACACGCCGCCCTCGCGCCACGCCTTCTGCCATCTCCTTTCGATATCTCTGAAATTATATTCCATAATAAAATACTGTCTTGCCTCAAGTCCTGAATATGTTCAAAAAAACGGCACAAAGGTAGCAATAAATCGGAAAAACGGCACACGCAAAAAAAAAGCGCAAAAATTTTGCACAATAAGAATAATGTCCGTAGTTTTGCAACCAAAGTCCAAAATGACAAAAAACAGCAACGGATAGTAACAAAAACACGCAGGGACAAACCGAAAATGCAACCGAACGCCGTCACATACAACCCCGCCTCCCGGCCGCCCCTCTCCGCCTCCGCACCGGAAAGGACGGACGCCGCCGGCCGTCACGGATTCAAATATCCGTCGGGGGGGGGCAACTTACTGTATTCTAATTATTTAAGTCATTCCCTGACGCTTTCGCCACGCGCCGGACGGGGGAACTGTTTTTCGCCCCTCCCGTCCCGCCGCGCATCGAAAACCCCTTTCGCGGAGACTTCGCTCAGCCGCCACGCCCGGCCGTCCGGCAGGAAACACGCCTCGCCAGTCCCGCG
>JAIRZY010000256.1 GCA_031266995.1 Tannerella sp. | reverse complement strand
CCATTACGAATTATAGTTTTTCCAGTCGGAAACAAAATATTTTCACGCAACGGTTGTGACTATTCCGAAAAATCCATACTTTTGCAACATTTGTAACATTCTATGAAAACAAACAGGATCATCGGAGAGAAAATCAGGACTCTCCGCGAAATAAAAAATCTGACCGCCGGCGACGTGGCTGAACGCGCGGGGCTGAGCGCCGTGCAGATCGACCGTATCGAGCGCAATGAAGAGCTGCCGTCGCTGGCGCCGCTGATCAGGATTGCCCGCGTGCTGGGCGTCCGTCTGGGCACTTTTCTCGACGACCAGCAGGAGCTTGGCCCCGTGGTCTTCAGGAAGAAAAACCTGAAGGAAAGCGACGGCATCGGCTTTTCAAACAATTCCGGCGCCGAACACAGGAACATGCTCTACTACTCGCTCTCGCAGGACAAGTCGGGGCGACACATGGAGCCGTTTCTGGTCGACGTCCTGCCGGTCGAGGGCGACGGCTTCGTTTCGTCGACGCACGAGGGCGAGGAGTTTATTTTCGTCCTCGCAGGCGTGATCGAAATCAGCTACGGGAAACAGGCCTACGTGCTGGAGGAGGGCGACTGCATATACTACGATTCCATCGTGGCCCACAACGTGCATGCCGCCGGCAGCGAACCGGCCCGCATTCTTGGAGTCATTTATACGCCATACTGAGATGGAACTGAAACTGCACGACCGGACGCTCGGGCAATGGCTCGAACACTGGGCCGGGACGACGCCCGACAGGGAATTTCTGGTCTACTCCGACCGCGACCTGCGATTTACGTGGAAGGAATTTGACCGCCGCGTCGACGACATGGCGCGCGGACTGATGGCCATCGGCGTGCGCCGCGGCACGCATGTGGGCATCTGGGCGACGAACGTGCCCGACTGGCTCACGTTCCTCTATGCAGGTGCCAAAATCGGCGCCATCCTGGTGACGGTCAATACGAGCTACAGGCAGAGCGAACTGGAATACCTGATTCGGGATGCGGACGTGCACACGCTGTGCATCACCGAAGGGGTGTTCGACGGCAGCTATATCGACATGGTGTACAGGATGGCGCCCGAACTGAAGGAATCGCAGCGCGGATACATGCACTGCCGGCGTTTTCCGGAGCTGAAAAACGTCGTGTACATCGGGCAGGAGAAGTTTCGCGGGATGTATAACACGCCCGAAATCCTGCTGCTCGGCAAAAACATCGACGACCGGACGCTCGAAGAAGCGAAAGCGCAGGTGGCGTGTCACGACGTGGTGAACATGCAGTACACGTCCGGCACGACCGGCTTCCCCAAGGGCGTGATGCTCACCCACCACAATATCACCAACAACGGCTACTTCACGGGCCGGGGGATGGACTATACGTCGGCCGACAAGCTCTGCTGCTGCGTCCCGCTGTTCCACTGCTTCGGCGTCGTGCTGGCTTCGATGGCCGTGCTCACCCACGGCTGCACGCAGGTGATGGTCGAGCGCTTCGACCCGCTGGTGGTGCTCGCCTCCGTCCATCGCGAGCGGTGCACGGCGCTGTATGGCGTCCCCACCATGTTTATCGCCGAAATGAATCACCCCATGTTCGGCATGTTCGACCTCACGTCGCTGCGCACGGGCATCATGGCCGGATCGCTGTGTCCCGTCGAACTGATGCGCAGTGTGACGGAAAAGATGCACATCACACATATCACGAGCGTCTACGGCCTGACCGAAAGTTCGCCGGGCATGACGCACTCGGTCGTCGGCGACACGTTTGAAGACCGCTGCACGACGGTCGGTCGCGACTATCCGTTCACGGAAGTAGCCGTCGTCGACCCCGAGACGGGCCGCGAATGTCCGCCCGGCGTGCAGGGCGAGATGTGCTGCCGCGGATACCTCGTCATGAAAGGGTATTACAACAAGCCCGGGGCGACGGCCGAAGTCGTCGACGGCGACGGGTGGCTCCATTCGGGCGACCTCGGCGTGAAGGACGAACGGGGATATTACCGCATCACGGGGCGCATCAAGGACATGATCATCCGCGGCGGAGAAAACATCTATCCGCGCGAAATAGAAGAATACCTCTATCACCTCGAAGGCGTGAAGGACGTGCAGGTAGCGGCCGTCCCGTCGAAGAAGTACGGCGAAGAAGTCGGCGCGTTCATCATCGCCCGCGAAGGCGCATTGCTGACGGAAGAGGTCGTAAAGGACTTCTGCCGCGGACAGATCGCCCGCCACAAGATACCGCGATACGTCTTCTTCGTCGAGACCTTCCCCATGACGGGAAGCGGCAAGATACAGAAATTCAAGCTCAGGGACGTCGCGCTGGAACTGCTCGCACGGCAGGGAATCGAGCCGGCGTGAGCGGATGACAATTCCGGGATGACGGAGTAAGGAAACAGTCACACAATATGAATACTAATTTTTAAACACATGAAAACAATCATTTTTACCATCAGCATGATGTTGTGCAGCGCCGTATGCATGTTTGCACAACCCTCACAGACGCTTTACACCGTTGTCGTCGAACCGGACAAAGCGGACTGGATTTACAGGACGGGCGAAGAGGCCGCGTTTCGTATCTACGTGACCAAAAACAAAACGCCCCTAAGCAACATCACCGTCGAGTACGAATACGGGCCGGAAGCCATGCCCGCCGTGAAGAAAGCGACGCTGGAGATCAAAAACGCAAGCGCCGGACTGAAAGTGCCCGGTTTGAAATCGCCCGGATTCCAGACCGTAAGAGCTACGTTCCGCATCGACGGGAAGGCGTATTCGTCCTACACCAACATCGGCTACGAACCGGAGAAAATCCAGCCCACCCAGACCATGCCGGCCGACTTCCGGGAGTTCTGGGACAAGGCGAAAGCCGACGCCGCCGGCGTCCCGCTGGAGCCGCTGCTGACGCTCCAGCCCGCACTGTGCACGCCTGCATTAAACGTATATCACGTCCGCTTCCAGAATCACGCGCGCGGAAGCTACATCTACGGCATGCTTTGCGTACCGAAGAAACCGGGCAAATATCCCGCCGTACTGCAGGTGCCGGGTGCCGGACTTCATTCCTTTTCGGGATACAAATCGCTGGCCGAGAAGGGAGTCATCACGCTCGAAATCGGCATCCACGGCATCCCGGTCAATCTGCCGCAGCAGGTATACTCCGACCTCGCCTCCACGGCCCTGAACGGCTACGCGCAATACAATGCCGACAACCGCGACCGGTATTACTTCAAAAGAGTATTCATCGGCTGCCACCGGGCGATAGATTTCCTCTACACCCTTGACGAATTTGACGGCGAGAATCTTGCCGTGACAGGCGGCAGTCAGGGCGGCGCGCTGGCCATCGTCACGGCGGCGCTGGACGCCCGCGTCAAATGTTTTGCCTCGCGCCATCCGGGGATGTGCGACCTGTCCGGTTTCATGAACGGGCGTCCGGGCGGATGGCCCAGCCTGCGGAACAATCCGAATATTCACCTGCAGCTCGAGACGGCTCAATATTATGACGTCGTCAACTTCGCCCGCATCCTGAAAACACCCGGCTATTACACCTGGGGATTCAACGACACGGCCTGCTATCCGACGACGACCTTCTCGGCCTACAACGCGGTCACGGCCGAAAAGACGTTGAAGGTGTATACCGAAACGGCACACTGGCACTTTCCCGAACAGCACGCCGAATTCGAGAACTGGGTGCTGGATAAACTTGGCGTCAGGTAAGTATGCGGAAAAATAAAAAAGACAGAATTTGTTTGCAGGGGCAGAAATAATCCGTACTTTTGCGAACAATCTGTGATTAACACTTAATACATTCAAATTATGGCACGTCCAGTAACACTTTACACCCTTCAATGGGGTGATCTTTCATTGGAAACCGTATGTCAGAAGGCCCGTGCTTTCGGATATGACGGTGTAGAACTCGGGCTTCCCAATCACGTCGACGTTCGTCGGACGGATGCAGCCTATTACACGGGTATCAAAGATTTGCTGTCGAAATACGACATGCAGCTTTACGCCATTTCGACTCATCTGATCGGCCAGGCAGTATGCGACCCGATCGACTTCCGCCATCAGGCCATCCTCCCCGATTACATCTGGGGCGACGGTGAACCGGAAGGCGTACGCCAGCGCGCGGCCGAACACGTGATTCAGGCCGCCCATGCCGCCAGGGCGCTGGGCGTAGACACGGTTGTCGGCTTCACCGGCAGTCCGATCTGGCAATACCTCTATTCGTTTCCGCCGACAAGCGATGCGTTTATCGAAGCCGGCTATCAGGAGTTTGCAAAACGCTTCACGCCGATTCTGGATGAATACCGGAAGCTGGGCGTACGCTACGCGCTCGAGGTGCATCCGACGGAGATTGCGTTTGACACCGTCACCGCCGAACGCGCGCTCAAAGCGCTCGACCAGCATCCCGCCTTCGGATTCAACTACGATCCGAGCCATTTCGGCTACCAGGGAGTAGATTATGTCGATTTTATTTACCGCTTCCCGGAGCGCATTTTCCATGTCCACATGAAAGATGTCTACTGGAGCGACACGCCCAAACCGGCGGGCGTGTTTGGCGGATATGTCACTTTCGGACAGCCGGAGCGCTACTGGAACTTCAGAAGTATGGGACACGGAAAAATCAATTTTGAAGAGATTATCCGCGCCCTCAACTTCATCGGTTACCAGGGTCCGCTCTCGGTGGAATGGGAGGACAGCGCGATGGATCGCGAACACGGCGCGCGCGAATCGTGCGAATTTGTAAAAAAGGTCGACTTCCGCCCCTCGGGGCATGCTTTCGACGCCGTGTTCGAGAAAAAGTAAATCCCTGCGCTTATATGCCTTCGCAAAGGCAGAGGGGCGTAAATACGTAGGCAGTCTCTTTTCCTGCCGCTATGTTTCCGGCGGCGGGGAAAGGGATGTGCATACCTGCGACGGTGATGCGGTTCGCCACGACGTATTCGAGTATGGCGCGGCGCGTGCGAATGGCCTGATCGGAGTCGGAATCGAAGGCGAGGGCCACTTCGGGGCAGGGGATCTGTATCGGCATGGCGTGCGTCACGTCGCCCCATATCAGCCATTTGCTGTTGATGAGGAAAGCCGTGTGTCCGGGCGTATGTCCGTATGCCTCTACGGCGTGGATGCCGGGCATGAGGGCGGTCGATTCGCGTCCGGCGGCGACGGGGACGAACGTGTGCATTTTGTCTTTGTAGGCGGCGAGCGCCGCGCGGGCGCCGTCGGCACGGTCGGCGTTCATCCAATAGTCATATTCCGCCTGGGCGAGATACAGTTCGGCGTTGGGGAAGGCGGCTTTTCCGTCACGCAGCAGGCCGCCGATGTGATCGCCGTGCAGGTGCGTCATCAGGATGACGTCGATGTCGTCTGTGGAGACGTCGAGCGATTGCAGGTTGTCGAAGAGATGCCTTCCGTAGCCGGTGTCGATCAGGATGTTCCTGTCGGGCGTACGCACCAGAAAAGCATGTACTCCGAGAGGGAACGTCCCGTCGGGGAGATACTTTTGCAGCATCTCGGGCGTGGCGCCTTTGAGCATGGAGGCCTGTCCGTCGCCGCCGCCTTCGGAGAGTGTGCTGACGCGGAAGTCGCCGACGGCGAAGGTGACGACGCGCGCGGCGTCCTGTGCGACCGCTTCAGCGGCGGTCAGGATCATGAGAGAGAAGAGTGCTAAAAATTTCATTGTACATATATTTAATAGTTTGTAAAGAGCGCTGTTTTATTCTTTTCCGAAGAAGATGCCCATTTTGCGTCCCTGGCGCACGAGGTCGTGGTCGGCGGGTACGAGGCGGGGGCGTCCGGCGACGTCGGCGAGGGGGACGGAGTCGATGCGTCCGTCGCGTATGCAGACCATGCGTCCGAAGTCGCGCCGTGCGATGAGTTCGGTCGCGTGTCCTCCGAGGAGGGTAGCGAGGTTGCGGTCGAAGGGCGTGGGGTGTCCGCCGCGCTGAATGTATCCGAGGACGGTGACGCGCGTGTCGATGGAGGTTGCCTCTTCGATGGCGGCGGCGACGTGGTCGGCGGGATGTTTTTTGCTTCCGAGCTGTATGCCTTCGGCGACGACGATGATGGAGTAAGGTTTGCCGCGGCGCGCGCGGTCGAGGATGGCGCGGCTGACGTGCTGCATGTCGAAGCTGATTTCGGGGATGAGGATGACGTCGGCGCCTCCGGCCATGCCGGCGTGGAGCGCGATCCATCCGGCGTGGTGTCCCATGACTTCGCACACCATGACGCGCTTGTGGGCGCTGGCGGTGGAGTGGAGGCGGTCGATGGCTTCGGTGGCGATGCTGACGGCGGAGTCGAAGCCGAAGGTGATCTCGGTGCCGCAGACGTCGTTGTCGATCGTTTTGGGTATGCCGATGACGTGTATGCCGAGTGCGGCGAGGCGTGCGGCCGTTTTCTGGGTGCCGTTGCCGCCGATGCAGACGAGGCAGTTCAGCCCAAGCTCGTGGTAATTCTGGACGAGGATGTCGGGTTTGTCGGAGTCTTCGGCGTGGATGAGTTTCTTGAACGGTTTTTCGCGCGAGGTGCCGATGATGGTCCCGCCGAGGTTGAGTATGCCCGAGAAGCTGCGTTCGCTAAACACTTCGGTGTCGCGGTTCTGGAGGCCGGTAAAGCCGTTGTGGATGCCGATGACGTCCATCCGGTAATGCATCATGGCCGTCTTGCCGACGCCGCGGATTGTCGCGTTGATGCCCGGACAGTCGCCGCCCGAGGAGAGGATTCCTATTTTCATGTGTTCAATATTTATTTGTGAATGATTGATTGCGATTCGTATGCGCAGCCGTCATTTGAGTGCGGGCAGCAGATATTCCCAGATGAGATTCAGCTCGGCCTGCATGTCGCTCACCTGCGCGGTGGCGGCGATGACGGCATTCTTTTCGGGCAGGATGAGAATGTACTGTCCGTACGCCCCGTCGGCGCGGAAGGAATTGTGGCGGCTGCGCCACATCTGGTATCCGTAGCCCTGCAGCCAGTCGCTCTCGCGGGGGTCTACCTTCACGTCTTCCTTTTTCGTCCCGGCCGGCAGGGAGGCGATTTGCCACGAGGTGGCTTCGTCAAACCATGCCGCGGGCAGGAGCCGCCGTCCGTTCCATTCCCCCTTTTGAAGGATGAGAAGGCCCATTTTCGCCATGTCTTCCGTTTTGATGTGCAGTCCCCAGCCCCCGCAGTTGATTCCGGCGGGGCTTTCGTCCCAGACGACGCCCGTGATGCCGAGGGGGCGGAAGAGGCGCGGCGTGAGATAGTCGATCAGCTTTTCGCCCGTCACCTTCTGTATGATAGCGGAGAGCACGTAGGTGGCGAGACTGTTGTATACGAACTGCGAACCGGGCGCATGGTCGAAGGGAGCGTGAAAAAACGTCTCGAACCAGTCGCCCTCGCCGCGGCGCGGCTCCACGTCGTGTCCCGAAGCCATCGTGAGCAGGTGGCGTATTTCGAGCGCGCGCAGGTTGTCGCTCACCGTGGCCGGCAGCTTGTCGGGGAAGAACGGAATGACTTTGTCCGTAAGGCTGATGCGCCCCTCGGCCACGGCGAAGCCGATGCCCGTCGCCGTGAAAGTTTTGCTCACCGAGTGCATCACGTGCGGCCGCTCGGCCGTGAAGTCCCCGAACCAGTGTTCGGCCACCACCCGTCCGTTGCGCACCACCATGATGCTGTGCATCGCGGTCTCCGTCTTCCCGACCGCCTCGAGATAGCGGCCGAATCCCTCCGCATCAAACTGTTCGGACACCGCCGTCGCCCGCGGCAGCGACTCCTGCGCACCGCCGGACAGCACAACCGTCAGCAGCGCGACGGCAATAGAAATTCGGTTCAGATAAAATGTTTTCATAGCAATGAATATTGTATTTAGTGAATAAAAAATCGACCCCCGATCGCCTCCCGCGCCTCGCACGTACAACGGAATACCTGCGCGTCCGACGCCCCGAAAACGCTCCGCCTCCGCATCGCGCTCACCTCCGGCCCCGCCGCAAAAAGCTTGTTCTCAGTCATGTCAATATATTTCATCAGGCGAAATTGTCACATTATTTTCGGCACACAATATACGGCAAAAAAACGGAATACCGTCCATCCGCGTAGAAAAATTAACCTCCGCACGGGAAATATGAGGAACCGGCGGATGTAAAACTCAAAGATTCAATAGAGTCCCGTG
>JAIRZY010000253.1 GCA_031266995.1 Tannerella sp. | reverse complement strand
TTCTCTCCCTCGTATCCCCAGGAGGAAATTTCATTGAGGGGATGTGCTTCCGGCTGTCCGTTGCTGCCGGTGGCAATGATGACAAATTCCTGCGCGCCTGCCGTCAGGATGGAGAGCAGGGCAAACAGAGTAAAAATCAGTCGTTTCATACGCATAAAATTTAATATGATCTTTTATTCGTTCTGGCGCATTTCCCTGCCGATTCCTACGGCCCGGACGGCGGCGTCGGCGCCTTTTTCCCTGTAGAGGAAGCCGCGAAACATCCCGGCGCTGTTGAACGGCATGGCGATGAGTCCGTCCCGGTCGACGGCGATCAGTCCGCCGTTGCCCTCCTCGGCGTTCAGTTCGCGGTGGATGATGTGGGCGGCAGCGTCTTCGACGGATTCGTTCAGGTGCGTGTAGCGGGCGCAGAGGTTGTATGCGACGGCGTGGCGGATGAAGTATTCGCCGTGGCCGGTGCACGAGACGGCGCAACTGCGGTTGTCGGCATACGTTCCGGCGCCGATGACGGGCGCGTCGCCGATGCGTCCCCAGTTTTTCTTCAGCATACCTCCAGTGCTTGTGCCGGCTGCGAGGTTGCCGTGCCTGTCGCGCACGACGCAGCCCACGGTGCCGTTCTTTCCGCTTTCTTTCTTGAATTCTTCGACCCAGCGCATTGTGCGCGGCGTGGCGAAATACATGTTATCCACGACGTCAAGCCCCTGTTCGGCGGCGAAGCGCTCGGCTCCGGCGCCGCTCAGCATCACGTGTGGCGAGCCTGTGATGACGGCATGGGCGGCGCGGATGGGGTGCCTGACGGTCTTCACCCCGGCAACGGCTCCGGCGCTCAGGTCTTTGCCCAGCATGATGGCGGCGTCGAGCTCGAATGTGCCTTCGGCCGTGACCGTCGCCCCTATCCCGGCGTTGAAGAGCGGATTGTCTTCGAAATAGCTGATGACGGCCATGACGGCCTCTTCGCCTTCGCCGCCGGCGGCGAGGATTTCGTCGCCGATCATGAGGGCCGAATCCAGCGCGGCGTAGTAGGCGGCGGCTCTACCGGCGTCGTTTTCCAGTCCGGCCATGGCGCCGGCGCCGCCGTGCACGGCGATGGCGTATTCGCGTTCCTGCGCCGTGGCGGAGAGGCATGCGGCGGCGCAGAGCAGGATGAGGGCAGGCAGTCTACGGGTCATGACGCGTGATTATTTCTGCGCTTCGCGGACGGCTTTGTACGTGGCGTCGTCCCATTTCGGGAAATATCCGTCGCCGGCCAGTCGCAGCCCGATGCCGTAGTAGAGGTAAATGTCTTCGAGCGAGCCGGAGAAGTCCCACCAGTCGTGGTATTCGTCGGAAGGCTGGTGATAGGTGCTCTTGCCGCCCCAGAGCTTGCGATGCTCTTCGGCAGCTTTGGCGTCCAGCGGTTTGGAGCCGCCGGCGAGGATTACGGGCACGCCTACCTTGGCGAAGTTGAAATGGTCGGAACGGAAGAATCCTCCGCCCGGGTTAGTGGTCGAGAACGTGACGGGCTTGCCCTGTACGGCGGCGGCTTCGACGACGTAGCGGTCGATGTCTTTCGACAGGCCTCCGCCCGAGGCCCGCACTTCGGAGGTGCGCAGCTTGTCGCCATATCCGTCCATGTTGAGGTTGACGACCGTCTTGCTGAGCGGGAACAGCGGGTGCGTGGCGTAATATTCCGAGCCGAGGAGTCCCGATTCTTCGGCCGTGACGGCGAGAAAGAGAATCGAGCGGCGGGGAGGCGTGGGCAACTGTTTGAACTTGCCGGCGATGACGAACAGTGCGGAGACGCCCGAAGCGTTGTCGCCCGCGCCGTTGTAGATGCTGTCGCCGTCTATCGGCGTGCCGATGCCCAGATGATCCCAGTGAGCGGAGTAGATGATGTATTCGTCCTTGAGGTCGGTGCCGGGCAGTACGCCGGCCACGTTGCGCGAGTTGGCGACGTGTACGTCGTTATCCGTTTCGATGGTGGTGGTGACGCCGAGCGGGAAGCTCTTGAATCCTTTCTGTTTGGCGGCGGCCAGGGCGTCGTCGAGCGATTTGCCGGCGATGTCGAACAGCTTTTGCGCCGCTTCGCCGGTGAGCCATCCCTGGAGGGCGACGAGTTCTTTGTTTCCCGTGGGCGAGTTGAGGCTGAGGATGTCGCTCGCGCGTCCGTTCTGCACGACGCTCCAGCCATACGATGCGGCGGCTGTCTCGTGGATAATCAGTGCGCCGGCAGCTCCCTGGCGGCCGGCTTCTTCGTATTTGTATGTCCAGCGGCCGTAGTAGGTCATGTAGTTCTTGCCGCGAAACAGGTTGTCGTCGTAGAAGCCCGGGTCGTTGACGAGCATGACGGCGATTTTGCCTTTTACGTCGATGCCTTCATAGTCGTTCCATCCGTATTCGGGGGCGTTGATGCCGAAGCCGACAAAGACGAGTTCGGCTTTCGAGACTTTCAGTTTCTTTTCGGCGTGCAGCGTCCAGAGAACCATGTCGTCCATTATCTTGAGGCGGGTCGAGCCTTTTTTGCCTTTCAGCGTGACGGCATTGCCTTTTACGTTTGTCTTGACCGAGAGCAGGGGTACTTCCTGAAAGTAGCTGCCGTTGGCGGGTTGCAGTCCCAGCGCCTTGAATTTGTCGGCGATGTAGTTGACAGTCTTTTCTTCGTATCCGGTGAGCGGTTTTCGTCCGCCGAACGAATCGTCCGAAAGTTCCCTGATGCTCGTTCTGAGCAACTGTTCGTCGCTGATGCCTTCCTGGGCGGCATTGTCGACCTGTGCGTGGATGGCCGGGGCGAGCCCCAGCAAGAGTAAAAATACTGCTGTTACTAGTTTTTTCATTTGAGGTAATATTTGTTTGTTAATAATTAATTCGATTTTGAAATAGCCTCTATTTGTTCTACAGTCAGTCCGGTATATTTTGACAAAAGTTCTAAGGACATTCCTTCCCGAAGAAACTGTTTTATCATATCCTGCTGCCCTTCCAGATATCCTTTCTTTAGCGCTCTTTCACTGCTGTATGCAATTGCGTCCTTCACGCTGTCGTATTCAAAAATACTTGTCCTGTATTCTTCCATTTCTCTCTCCGTTAGTTTTTTTATCTCTGCTATCCTGAATAATCGCTCAAATATTTCTCCCCGCACTTCCGGCGGACGGGCGTTCAGCCGTTCGAGGTTTTTCAGCAGGAACAGCCACCGTTCCGTATTCGTCGACAGTTCCTCTGCCGTCTTCGTGAATTTGGGCAACTCGACGAATATCATGCTCAGCCGGTCTGACAGCCTTTTCCGTGCCTGTTCGCGGTACAGGAAGGCCCGTTCGATGCAGGTATCCCTCACTTCTTCCTCCTCAAATGCCACGCAGTCCAGTATGGCAATGAAATACACCGCCTTCAGTTCATAGTTCCATTTCCCCCTGGGCGCCTGACTGCGTATCGCGGCAGAGGCATAGAACAGCGACCGGTCGATGAAATAAGTCTGCCGGTACCGCTGCATCTCCACAATAAAATGCTCATCGTTACTGTTTTTGCAATACAGGTCGAACACGGCTTTGCGATCGGTATCCCATTCGCCCGACATCTCGGACGGCCGGTATTCCACATCGGTGATGCGTGCCTCCTCGTTGATGATCACGTTCAGAAAATCGATGAGTAAATCCTTATCCAGGAATATCTTCTTGAATCCGAAGTCCGTGCGCGGATTCAGATATACATCGCCGATGTCTGCCTTTTCTTCCACTTATTCAATCGTGTATAGTTGCTACTCGAAAAATGATGCTTCAAAGTTACAAAGTTTTTGTCATATAAAAACATGCAAAATATGAAAATTTTGATTCCGCAAAGAATGTAACGGAAATCCGCAGACAATGCCGGGCAGTTTTGTCCCGGCGTTGTTTGCGGAAAAAAGGGGAGCCGCGGGGTTCCCCTTTTTACTGTCAAAAACTGAAATAAAATGGTCAGTCCGTAATTAACCTGTTTTGTGAACGTTCGTTGTTCGGGATCGGCCAGATGTATCCATTGATGCCGTCGCTTGGCGAGATGCTTATTTCCGCTACCGTGCCGGGGCGCTTGACGATCCTTTCTGCCCGTCGCATCAGGTCGAAACCGCGGATACCCTCGCCAAGAAATTCGAGCCGCCGTTCGTTGTAGATGGCTTTTTTGAGGGCGTCGCCCGTCAGACCGTCGAGCGTCAGCGTGTCGTCTTCGGGACTGATCGAACGGGATCTGACCTGCTTCAGTGCGGCAATGGCTTCGGCTTCGCTGTTGATGTTGGCATAACATTCCGCCAGATTGAGCAGTATCTCAGAATAACGGAAGACGGGTATCCATTCCACGTAGGTGGAATTTGTGAATTTCAAGAGCGTTCTTCCGCCTTCGTTGATGTTTGTCAGCTTGCTGATGCGGTCGTCGATCGGAATGCAGTAGCCGTCAACGCTGACAACGCTCGACGTCGTATCAACGACAAGCGTTTTGTCGTTGATGTAATAATATGCGACGGCCGATTGAGTTGCTCCGCGGTTGGTATCGCTGAACGGTACGGAGTAGATGTTCTCCGATGTGATGTAGGGCGGGTTGTAGATCGTTGCGATGTCGCTTGCAAGCGAATGGCCGGTCACATTCCGTCCGGCCTCGATCGCTCTCTGCCAGTCGCCGGTGATCATGTAGACACGCATTTTCAGTGCTTCGGCGGCGGCCTTCGTGGCGCGCGTTACGGTAGCTTCCGTAGCATTGCCGGCCGGCAGTGCGTTCGAACCCGAAAGATCGGACAGTATCTGGTCGATAACCTGCTGCGAAGTAGCGCGTGCGAGGTCGTTGTTCGTAATGTCCGATTCGGCCTGCAAGCGTAACGGTACGGACGGTGCGTTGGGATTGAGGACGTAAGGCATCGTATACAACTGGTGCAGGTAATAATAGGCTATGGCACGGACAAATTTGGCTTCGGCTACGAACCGGTCGTATCCGCTACCCGCCATTTCCCGGTTTTCCTCAAGCAGTTTGAGGAAAGTGTTGCATTTGTTGATGGCCAGATAGGCTGCAACCCAGAAATTGTTGTTTTCCTGTGTGTTCAAACCGACTTTGGTCTCGTAGGTATTATACAGTTCCACACCGTTGTTGGATATGTTAATGAAGTCGTCGCCCATATTGTCGATGACCAGTATGACTCTCCCGCCGAAGATGTAGTTGTCCTTGAGGGCGGCATACAGACTGATCACATTGCCTTCCATTTTTTCAGCGTTTGCAAAAACTTCTCCTTCGCTGAAGTACAGCGGCGGTTCCTTGTCCAGAAAATCTTCACCGCATCCGGCCAGCAGTCCGGCGCTCAGGATGAAAAGACCGTATATAATTAATTTTTTCATATCTTTCTATTTAATTGATTAAGAATGTTTTGATTAAAAACTCACGTTCACTCCGAATGTAAACACTTTCGACTGTGGTAGCGTGTTCTTGTCGATGCCACCGAAAAGCGCTGCATTGTCATTCGAAGAAATCAGTGATTCGGGGTCCAGCCCACTGTATCCCGTCAGGCAGAACAGGTTCTGCGCCATGGCGTAGACACGTAGCGTACCGACACCAACCTTTCTGGGCCAGCGTTTCGTATCGAACGAATAGCCGATCGTCAACGTCTTCAGGCGCAGATAGTCGCCGCGTTCGATCCAGTCGGATATAGCCCAGTTTGAACCGTTCGAGTAGTTGTCGCCGTAGACAGGTTTGGCATATTTGGCATTGTCGCCCGGTTGGCGCCATACGTTGTTGTACACATCTACCGAATTGCTCCACGCGCGCATGTCGCTCACAGTAGCGGTCGTACCGTTGAAAATCTTGTTGCCACCCGAATACTGGAACAGAATGCTCAGGTCTAAATGCTTATATTTAAGATCGTTCGTCCAGCCTCCGTAGTACGTGGGCATCGTGCCTCCATAAATTTTCTGTATGATGTCGGCTTCGGGATACGGCTCTCCGGTCGCTCTGTTTACAAGACGCTCGGCGCCTGACTTTTCGAACATGATCAGTATTTCTTCGCCGTTTTTACCGACAACAATGCGACGCCCCGTTTCCGGATCGATGCCTCTGGATTCGCGGATATACAACTGTCCGATGGAATAGCCGGGAAGGGTGAGGTTGTTCTGCCAGTAAGTATCCGACGACAGCAGTTCGTCGATGCCGTCGGCCAGTTTGATCACCTTGTTCCGGTGCGTGGTGATATTGAACGAAGTGAACCAACTGAAGTCTCGGGTTTTGTATGGCGTGGCCGAAATTGAAAACTCGATGCCCGTATTACTCATCTTTCCGGCGTTGGCAGTGATATAGTTGTCGGGTATACCTTTAGACGGTGCGACCGGGACGTCGAGAATCAGGTCGGAAGCGTGATTGCGGTACCAGTCAAATTCGACGGTGATATTGCGCCTGAGCTGTGCCGAGAAACCGATATCCATTTTCGTGCTGCTTTCCCACTTCAGGTTTTCGGAGTCGGCTATTTTCGACAGTCTGTACATGCTGGCACTCCCGTAGAATCCACTCTGGTAGTACGATTTGGATGCATACGCTCTGAGGTTGGTATTGCCAACGACTCCCCAGCTACCTTTGATTTTCAGGTCTGAAAAAAAATCGGTATACGGTTCGAAGAAGCTTTCCTGCGTGATGCGCCATGCTCCGGAAATGCCGTAGAAGTTGCCCCAGCGGTGGTTCTTGCTTAATTCCGAATAGCCGTCGCGACGATAGTTAAGCGACAGCATGTATTTGTCGCCAAAATCGTAATTGATACGCCCGAAGTAGGAGAACAGGGAGTTTTCGACAATCGAATTGTGGGTAGTAGTTGAGTATACATTCGCATAATCGGCCTGAAAAACCGTAAACTTGTCATCCAGAATATCCGTACGGTTGGCGCCCCAGCGGTTACGTTCCCGTTCATAAGCCTCTATACCGGCGAGTGCGTTGATATTGTGGGCACCTATGCTGAATACATATTGCGCCGTATTGGTCCATGTTTTGGTAAGATTTTTTGTTCGCGTGACGGTCGCCGACCCGTTGGAAGGGAACGCATCGCCCATGAAAGGCGTGTTGAACGAGTGATAAGCCACGTTCATATAATCGACGCCGTATAGCGTTTTCAGCATCAGCCCCTTTATCGGGGTCAACTCAATAAAGTAGCTGGAGATGATACGCGCCATGTCCGAGTTGTTTCGCGTCCCCAGATCAATGAGGGCGACCGGATTGGGGTAACCGCCGGGGTTGGCCGTATTCGAACCGTTCTCAAGACCCGCCGAACCGCTTGTCCACGGCGTTCCGTCCTGATTGTATGCCGGGTAAGTGGGCGGAATGATCAAAGCCATACGCGAAAAGCCCTGTGTGGCAAAGATATTGCCGCCACGTCCGTTGTCTGTCAATGCCGTATTGGTGGTCGATGCATTGATGTTGGCGCCGATTTTCAACCAGTCGGTCGCTTTCGACGTGACATTCATGGAACCGCCCAGGCGGTCGAAATGATCGTTGGCCACCATTCCTTTCTGATCGGTGTAATTGACTGACATATAGTACTGCGTACGAGCTGATCCTCCGCTCACGGCGACCGAATGGCTGTGCTGCAATCCCGTCTGGTAGATGTAATCGTTCCAGTTCGTATCCACGTATCCTCCGTCGGGCAGCGGCCACAGGTTGAACGCCTTCAGTCCTTCGCCCAGTTTCGGGAGCAGATCTCTCACCTCGGCCGTCGGACTGCCTGCAATCTGCATCTCGTCCGTCCCGTAACGGTTTCTCGCTGCAAGATTTTTGAAATCAACGTATTGTTGTGCGTTCATTGTTTCGATGAATTTGGTGGGCGTAGTGATGCCGACCCAGCCGCTGTACGTCACTCTGGCTCTGTCCTGCTGTCCTTTGCGGGTAGTAATCATCACCACGCCGTTGGCAGCACGCGAGCCGTACAGCGCGGCGGCGGCAGCGTCTTTCAACACGTCCATCGAAAGGATGTCGGCCGGATTGATGTCGGCAAGCGGATTTGTCGTACCGCTGGAGACGTTGGTCGACTGGATGGGTACGCCGTCAACGATATACAGCGGTTCCGTGCCGGACGTAATCGAAGAGACACCGCGTATGCGTACGACGGGCGCCTGTCCTATGCCGCCGTTGGGTGTAATGATGCTCACGCCTGCCGCACGTCCCTGTAGTGCCGATTCCGCATTGGGGTTGGGAATGTCCTTGAAACTTTCGCCGCTCACGGAAGCAATAGACGCCGTCACGCTGCGTCTCGACTGCGTGCCGTAGCCGATTACGACCACTTCCTCAATCTCCACGTTGCTCGTCGTCAGTGTTACGTTGATGACCGTACGCCTGTTGACAGGCACGTCCTGCGAATCCAGTCCGATGTACCGAAATTCGAGTATGGCGTCTCCCGGAACACTGATGGAATAATTACCGTCGATGTCGGTGACTGCTCCCGTAGAACTGGAACCTTTCAAAATCACGGTTCCTCCGATGATGGGCGTACCGTCCGACTCGGATACCTTTCCGGTTACATTGATTGTCTGTGCGAACGAGTAAACCGTTCCCGACAACAGCATAACCACTAACAAAAATAGTCGTTTCTTTGTCATTTGCGTTTAAATTAAGAGTTGTACATATATAATTAATAATAATCAAAATTTAGTATTTAATATCCTCAAAACGAAACAAAAGCGTTTGCCTGACATCCGAGATGGGAGCATAACGCCGCAAATGTAGAACAAAATTCCGAATATTGATTCATTTTAAATAAAAAAAAATTCATTATGGCGTTTTTTTTTTTTTTTGATGGCAAAATGATATATGTATCGTCTGTAAAAATATAATGTCCGATCCGGATATGTAATCCCATATTTGTGGTAATTTTGGGAGATTTCGTTGTGCAAAGAGTAACATTTGTGCATCTCCGGCCTCCCGGTTTTCCGTATTCAGACGAGCGGTTTGCAATAAATCGCACCAATCGGGAGACATAATGGCGTAATCGAATAAACAATGTTGTCCAAAATAATATAATAAAAAAATCTTTTATTTTTTTTGTTTATCTGAAATAGTTCCCTATCTTTGCAAACGATAAAAAATATATGACCAGATTGGACTCAAAACGCATGAAAAGACGGGAAACGTTTGATTATCATACTGTAGCATCAGTAGACAGGGTGTCTGTCCATGCGGTGTGTGTGTGTCAAATTTCGCCCCCCCCCGTCACAAGTATTTGTATTACAGCGTGTTATCTCGTTCGAATTATTAAAGTGTCTTGCGACGCTCTCTTGCAGGCCATTGTCTACTGCCGTTGGGCAGTTGTGCAGTGGCCTTTTTCGTGTGTATCGTTGACTGTTAGAACGATATGAATTTTAATATGGAGTTTATTAATAATGTATATACGAAGCGTTTTTATTAGTTTTTTTGTTTAACATTAAATTAAAAGCAAATGACAAAGAGAGTACTATTTTTATTGACGGTTACGTTATTGCTGGGTATCGCCCAGTCGTATGCACAGACGATCAATGTAACCGGTAAAGTGACCGAAACGGGAGGTATTCCCGTTATCGGAGGAACCGTTACGCTACAGGGCGCCTCCACGGGAGTGGTGACCGACGTAGACGGTAATTATTCTATCAGCACGCCGCGGGACGGGACGCTGGAGTTCCGGTTTATCGGGCTGGAGACGCAGGTGATCCCCGTCGGCGGGCGTACAATAATTAATGTGGAGCTGACGAGCACTACCGTCGATATGGAAGAGGTGGTCGTCGTCGGTTACGGTACGCAGAAGAAAATCAACCTTACGGGTGCCGTGACGACCGTGAAGTACGACCAGGAGCTGGAAAACCGCCCCATCACCGACGTATCGCAGGTGTTGCAGGGGAAGGTGCCCGGCGTATGGGCAACGCAGTTTTCCGGCAATCCGGGCGACGACGGCGCGACAATCCGTATCCGCGGATACGGTTCACTGGGGACGGCGTCCAATTCGCGCGACCCGAATCCGCTCGTACTGATCGACGGCATCGAGGGCCGTATGTCGGAAGTCGATCCGAACTCGATCGAGTCGCTGACGGTATTGAAAGACGCCGCTTCGGCTGCCATCTACGGCTCGCGTGCCGCAAACGGTGTGATCCTGATTGAGACGAAAAAAGGCGAAGTCGGCCGTATCCGTATGTCATACAATGGCTATGCGGGTATGCAGCAGTTGTCCAATTCGCCTGAATTTATCACCAACAGCGCCGACTTTATGGAGCTATGGAACGAGGCGCGTGCCAATACGGGTACATCCCAGTTGTTTCCTGACGATGTGATTGCCGCTTTCCGCAACGGAAAGGATCCGTACAAGTATCCGAATACGGATTTCGTGAAAGAAATCTTCCGGAATTCGTTTATTACATCGCATAATGTGTCGGTGAATGTCGGAAGTCAAAATTCAAGCACCAATGTTTCGCTGTCATACCTCAGTAATGACGGTATCATGCGGAATACGTCGTCGCAGCGGTACAGCCTGAACATAAACAACGAGACCAAGGTAAAGAGCTGGTTGCGTGTGGGAGCGCGCGCGCGTTTGCAGCGCAGGGAGAATCTGGCTCCCGGCTACGCACCCGAATCTTCGATTTCCGCGTCCGGAAGCGCCATCAACCGCGCTTTGTATCTGACGGCTTTCGGCTACCCGTTTGCCACGCCGTTCCTGGAAGACGGCAAGACGTTTGGGGCGACCCAGGCGCTTCATCTTTCGGGCGACCTGGCGGGACAGCCTGTGGTAGATACGCGCAATCCCTTCCCCGACCTGTATAACGGCGAGGCAACGACGCTGAATAATTTCTTTCGCGGCAATGTGTATGCCTCGGTTGATTTTGCAAGCTGGCTGCACCTGACCGTCAATTACAGCGGACAGTATACCAACAATACGCTTGATGTCTATAATACGCCGAACTACTGCTACACGGGAGTGGATGGAAGCGGATATACGAAGTCGCTCGACTACATCACGAACATCACCAATTCCCGCCGCATAAACGACGAATGGTATTCTACGTTCTTTGCCAACCTGAACTTCGACAAGACGTTCAACGACATTCACGAGATTAGTGGCGTCGTTGGCTATCAGCAGGAAGAGCTGGACAAGCGCTACACCCTGGCCCGCCGCATGAATCCGCCGAAATCGGCCCTGCATCAGGTCAGCGCCGGTACGGACAATATCGAAGGCGAAGGAAACCGCTATCGGTGGCGGATGCTGTCGTACTTCGGACGTGTCAATTATGCCCTGATGAGCAAGTATCTGTTTGAAGTCAATCTTCGGGCGGACGCTTCGTCGCGGTTCAATCCGGACAAGCGCTGGGGATACTTTCCTTCTGTCTCGGCCGCATGGCGCCTCGGCGAGGAATCGTTCATCAAGAATCTGGGAATCTTTGATAACCTGAAACTCCGGGCTTCCGTAGGCCAGCTTGGCAACCAGAATACCGGCAGCCGCAACAATCTCGACTATTTCCCGTATCTGACGGTCGTAAGCCAGAATTATGAAACGAGTTACAATTACGGAAATTCGCTGGCTGCAGGAGCGGCCGTAACGGCCCTGTCGGAGTACAACCTGACGTGGGAAACGACGACGACGAGCGACATCGGCATCGACATCGGCGTACTGAACAATCGCCTGAGCATCGAGGCGGATTATTTCTATAAGAAGACTTCCGATATTCTTGTTTCGCTGCCCCTGCCTCTGGCGATGGGCGGACTGACGCCTCCGACCGAGAACATCGGCGAAGTAATCAATAAGGGATTTGAGCTGAACGCCACGTGGCAGGATCGCAACCGCGCTTCGGGCCTTTCGTACCGCCTCAGCGGAAATATCACTTACGTTGACAATAAGGTCACGAAGTTTCAGGGCGGCAAATCTCCCGATCAGACTTTCCTGATTCGCGAAGGCTATTCGTTCCAGTCTCTTTACGGCTACGTATGGGACGGCATATACCAGAGCGACGAGGAAGCGGCGGCACATATGCATAACAACAGCATCAAACCGAAGGCGGGCGACCTGAGATACGTGGATGTCGACGAAGACGGCAGGATTGACAACAAGGACATGCAGGTGCTTGGCAATACGATCCCCAAATTCAACTACGGTCTGAACGGTAATATCACGTATAAAGATTTCGACCTGAGCTTCTCGCTTACAGGCTCGGCCGGCTACACGTCGTATTTCAACAATTACTGGTCGCAGCCTCTCAACACGTCCGGCGGCTCGATCACCAAGCGCTGGGAAAATCGCTGGACGCCTGAAAATCCGAGTACGACCCTGCCGCGTATCGCCATCAACTATACGTGGCTCGGCTATGCAAGTTCGTTCTGGACGGCCGACATGTGGTGGGTGAAGCTGAAAAACCTGCAGTTGGGATACAACGTTCCGAAGCCCGTTGTTGACAGGCTGAAACTGCAGCGTTTGTATGTGTATCTCAACGGTTCGGATCTCTATTGCCTGGTGACGAAAGATTACGAAGGCTTCGATCCCGAACGCGACGGCTCGGGCTCGGGAAGCTACCATTATCCGGTGCCGAGGGTGTTTACCGCCGGCTTAAATATAACATTCTAATGACATTTAAATATATACAAAATGAAAAAGATATTGACAGGCATATTTGCATTGGCCGTATTGGCGAGCTTTAATGCATGTAAGGATTATCTGGACGTTTTGCCGGACGATCAGATTACAGACGCAACATTCTGGACGGAACCGGCAGACGCCGACATGGCGCTGAACGGATGCTACAGATCACTGACCGACATCTGCATGCTGGGCTACGGCCCCGGCATAGATGCCGCTACTCCGAACGGCTATCAGTGGGCAAGCTGGGAAAACCGTCTGGCCTACGTGGGCAACGGCACGATTTCGCCCACGACCAACCTGATTGTTCCCCGCCGCTGGCAATTCTGCTACCAGATGATTTATCGCGTAAACTATCTTTTCGAAAATATCGACAAGATACCGGGCTACGGCAATGCGGAAAAAGAACAGGTCATTGGCGAAGCTTATTTCCTCCGCGCGCTTGCGTACGACCTTCTTACCCGGACGTACGGCGGCGTGCCCATCGTAACGAAAGTGATCGCAACCGCCGAATCGAAGGAGCTTGTGCGCGCTACCGAAGCGGAGAGCTGGAATCAGGTCTACAGCGACTATGACGAAGCCATCAAGCGGCTTGCCAAGGACGGCAAGAGCGGTCAGGCCACGCTTGGCTCCGCCCTCGGAATGAAGATGAAGGCGTATCTCTACAATTCGCAGTGGGAAAGGGTGCTGGAATATTGCGACAGGATCGACGCGCTGAACAAGTACAGCCTCTACCCGTCGTACTACGGCCTGTTTCAGCCCGAAAACGAAGGCAACGCCGAAACGCTGTATGCCCTCAGCTTCGCGAGCGGACCGAACAGCCAGGGAAGCTGCTTCGACCGCTACTTTCAGCCTCAGAACCTGAAGTACGGCATGGACGGGTCGAGCTCTACCTATCCGACGTATGCGCTTGTGCGCGAATATGAAACAATCGACGGATCGCCCGTCGATCCTGAAAATCCGTACGAAAACCGCGATCCGCGTCTCGATTTTACCATCGTACGCCCCGGCGCCTATTTCCAGGGACAGCTTTTCCCGACCGAAATCCGCAAGCATGCACAGGCGCTGGCCGTGAGCCTCAACATCCGCAAGTATCTCATCGAAACCCGTCAGGTGGTCGAATTTCAGTCCGACCTCGACTTCATGGTACTTCGCTACGGCGACGTGCTGCTGTGTCGCGCCGAAGCGCTCATCGAAACCGGGCAGGACATCAACGGCGCCATCGACCTCATCAACCGTATCCGTACGGGACGCGACGATGTGAAAATCACCGCCATCCAGCACGGTCTGGGTCAGGACGAGGCACGCAAGGTGCTGCGCCACGAGCGCCGCATCGAGCTGGCGTTCGAAGGACAGTTCTGGGATGACATCAAGCGCTGGAAGGCAGGCCCCGAATATTATCCCTGCACCGTCGAGGATGACAACGGCAACAGGATCGAGATTAAATTCCCCAACGGATATAAAGTCGAAAGGGATAATTATCTCCCGATTGCCAGCAGCGAGCTGGCCATCAACGAAAACCTGAAACAGAACAACGGGTATTAATCCCGGCGCATGAAAGCACAGGAAAATGCGTCGCACGCAGATGCATTTTTCCTGTCTTTATGCTCAATTATCTAATCACAAACAAAAAAAACTGTAATAATCATGAATCTATCACGCAGATCATTTCTTGCCGCCGGCATCGCCGGCGCAGCCGGTGCGGGCCTCACGGGTCTGGCACGGGCAGCATCACTCGACTCCGCATCCCCCGCCCCGGCCAGGACGGCCGCAGGCGTGAAGGGACGCCCCAAGCTGTGCGTCTCGACCTACAGCCTGCAAAGCTTCCGCCGCGACCCGGAAGGCATCGAGAAGAGCATCCTCACGGCAGCCGATTTCGGCATCGACGCCGTCGACATCCTCCACCGCAGCATGCCGAGCGAAGACAACGCCTACTGCCAGAAACTCAAGCAGACGGCCTACCGCAACGGCGTGGCGCTGGCCTGCCTCTCGATCCATCAGGACTTCGTAGACCCGCATCCCGAATACCGCCAGCGCATGGTCGAACACACGATCCGCTGCCTCGAACTGGCCTACAACATGGGCATCCCCGCCATCCGCCTCAACTCGGGCACGTGGGGCACCACCGGCTCGTTCAACGACCTGATGAAGGCGCGCGGCATCGAGCCGCTCATCGAGGGATATACGCTCGACGACGGCTTCGGATGGGTGCAGGACTGCATCTACAAATGCATCCCGACGGCCGAAAAGTGCGGCGTCGTCATGGCCCTCGAAAATCACTGGGGCATCGCCGGCACGCCCGAAGGCATGATACGCATCAAGAACAGTGTCAGCTCCGAATGGCTGAAATTCCTGCTCGACACGGGCAACTTCCTCGAAGAACCGTACGACAAGATACAGAAGATCATCGGCGACTGCGCCTTCGTCTCCTGCAAGACCTATCAGGGCGGCGGCACGTGGTATTCGCTCGAACTCGACTACGACCGCATCATCAAGATTTTCTACGATGCCGACTATCGCGGATACGTCACGCTCGAGTTTGAAGGAAAGGCCGACCCCATGCAGTCGTCCATCGAGAGCCTGAACCTGTTCAAGAAGTATATCGACAAGTATTACACGGACTATCCCGTGAAGTAGCGCGGCTAAACCCTCAGCCGCAGACGGCAGCGCCGGGGCGTACACGCATGTGTGTGTGCTCCGGCGTTTTTTTTTGTAACCGTAAAGGAAACGGACGGAACAGATTTTCCGTCTCTCATGGGAGATAAAGGCGGCATGTCGGGAAATTCAGGCGAGATCTCCCGAAAAATGAAATCCATATCTGTAGATATAAAATCCATATATATAGGGATGAAATCCGTCTCAGCGGAGATGAAATTCATCTCCGCAGGGATGAAACCTGTCCCGGCGGAGATGAAATCTGTCTCCGCGGAGATGAAGTCCATCTCGGCGGAGATGAAACCTGTCCCGGCAGAGATGAAATCCATCAATGCAGATATGAAACTTATATCTACAGATATGAAATGGTTTTTTCGAGCGTTTTTATCTTCGCTCGGCGAAGGCTCCCGCCTTCGTCGGGCTGAAAACAAGGCTCCCGCCTTGCAACCATAAAAACAAGCACTCATGCCAGGAATCTTTGTTATTCCTGAATTTCGCAAGGCAGGAGCCTTGCTTCCAGTCCGACACAGTCTGGAGACTGTGCCGAGCAGGATTATATATCAATAGAAAACATTTCTATCATTTCTTATCCCGAACTCAGGTTTTCAGGAAAAAGCGAACTTTAAGCAGGAAAGGGCAGGGGAGAGGCCGTGCGTCAGTCGAGCCTTATTTCGCGCGCGCCGTCGGCACGGGCCACGACGGTCAGCCGCAGCGTGTCGGCGGGCAGGAGAGCTTCCACGTTTTCAGGCCATTCGATGAAGCACGGCGCGCCGCTGTCGAAGTAGTCTTCGACGCCGATGTCGAGCGCCTCCGGCAGGCTGCGGATGCGGTAGAAGTCGAAGTGATAGACGGGGCGGCCCGTCGTGGCGCTGCGGTATTCGTTGAGGATGGCAAACGTGGGGCTGCCGATCGCGTCTCCCACGCCGAGTTCTTCGCAGACGGCCCTGATGAAGGTCGTCTTGCCGGCGCCCATGCTGCCGTAGAACGCGAATACGGTGCGGCCCGCCGTCCAGTCGCGGACGAAGTCGCGGGCGGCGGTGCGGAGCGACGGCAGGTCGGGGATGCGCAGCGTTTTCATCCCTTGCTTCTATCTGGGTTGAAGCGTGATGAAGGGTATCAGCATTTCTTCGAGCGAGATGCCGCCGTGCTGAAACGTGTTGCGGTAGTACGACACGTAGTAGTTGTAGTTGTTCGGGTAGGCGAAAAACGTTTCGTTTGTAGCGAAAACATACCGCGTGCTCAGGTGCGGCGATGGGAGGCCGGCCTTCGCCGGTTCCTTGATTTCAAATATGTGCTTCGAATCGTAGCTCATGTTTTTCCCCACCTTGTAGCGCAGGTTCGTGTTCGTGTTTTTGTCGCCCACTATCCTGACGGGCGTGTCGACGCGCACGGTGCCGTGGTCGGTGGTGACGATCACGCGGTATCCCTTCGCAGCCAGGCTCCTGAAGAGGTCGAGCGTCGTGGAGTGCTGAAACCACGAGCGCGTGAGGCTGCGGTATGCCGCTTCGCTCTGCGCCAGCTCGCGGATCATTTTGCTTTCCGTCCGCGCGTGCGAAAGCATGTCTACGAAGTTGATTACGATTACGTTCAACTGATTGTGCGCAAGCGTGGACAGGCTGTTCAGCAGCCGTTCGCCGTACTGCGAATCGTAGATCTTGTGATACGAAAAGGAGTATTTCTTGCGGAAACGCTCTATCTGCGTCTGTATGAGCGGCTCTTCGTTGATGTTTTTGCCCTCCTCGCTCTCCTCGTCCACCCACAGCTCGGGAAACATCTGTTCGATCTGCGCAGGCATCAGTCCCGAAAAGATGGCGTTGCGCGCATACTGCGTAGCGGTCGGCAGGATGCTGTAATAGAGGCTCTCGTCGAAGGTGAAACAGTCGGCGAGCAGGTTTTTCACCGTCCGCCACTGGTCGAGGCGGAAATTGTCTATCAGGATGAAAAACACCTTCTCGTCGCCGTCGAGCAGCGGGAAGACCTTCTTCCTGAACAGGTCGGGACTCATCAGCGGCCGCTGCGCGGGGTTTTGTATCCAGTCCAGATAGTTCTTTTTCACAAACTTGCCGAAGGCGCTGTTGGCCTCCTGCTTTTGCATGTAGAGCAGGTCGCGCATCTGCGCCTCTCCTTCCTCAAGCGCCAGCTCCCAGTAGACAATCTTTTTATAGACCTCGACCCACTCGTCCGCCGTCAGCGGGCCGTTTATCTTCGCCCCGATGCTTCCGAATTCCTGCTGATACGACTCCGTCGTCGTGGTCGAAATGATGTGGCTCTTGTGGAGGTTTTTCTTGACGGAGAGGTGGAGTTGCAGGGGATTGACCGGCTTGATGAGGTAGTCGGCAATCTTGTTTCCGATCGCCTGGTTCATGATGCTTTCCTCCTCGCTTTTGGTCACCATCACGACCGGCACGGCGGGATTGATTTCCTTGATGGCCGCGAGCGTTTCCAGCCCCGTCAGCCCGGGCATGTTTTCGTCGAGGAAAATGATGTCAAACGCCTGTTCCCTGCAGCAGTCCAGCGCGTCCTGCCCGCTGACGACCGCCACGACGTCGTAGCCCTTCTCTTCAAGAAACAGGATATGAGGCTTCAGCAGATCAATCTCGTCGTCGGCCCAGAGGATGCGTTCTTTTTTTACTGTCATAATGTGTTGTTTCCCATATAACGCGAAAAACATCCGCTTGCGTATCCGGACGGGAAAAAAGATTCAAAATTCAAGATTCAAAGATTGAAAGACAAAACCGCTGCCCGCCTCCGAACAGCTCCCCTCCCCATGCGGGGAATGTCATTAAGTTAAGCCGTAGCAACCTGAAAGGTTAGATTTTCATAACCGCGGGTCATCGACCCGCGGCTCGGCCGTCGATCCCGCGACGCTGCCTGAATTCTATGACTGATCCAAATATATTCTGTTAATTATCATCAATATTTTTCAGGCACAGTCAGCGAACGGATTCAAGTAGTTTTCGCGGTATGGCATTTTGCCTGTTACCA
>JAIRZY010000241.1 GCA_031266995.1 Tannerella sp. | reverse complement strand
TTTTCTTCCGCAAGTTCCCGCTCCCTGTCCTGCAGCTCTTTCAGGAAATCGTCTTCCATCTCCATCTCAATCTGTATGTCTTCGCTCTCAGCGGCCATGCGCAGGCGGCGGATGATGGGACGGTATATTTCGGGGAAATCTTCTTCATTTACTTTCATACAGTGATGATTCATTGTACGGTTCGTCTGGTCGAAGATGCTCAGCAGCTTTTCCAGGTCGCTGCGGCGGCGCTGCTTCAACTGGTCTATCTGCACGATCCACGAACGGTGGTGGAGGCTCTCGATAAATTCGTTCGACTGCGTTTCCACTTCTTCGTCCGTCACGGCGTCTTTCGTATGGCTGTCCACCTGAATGACCGGGCGCCCGGAGATGCCAATGTCGTATCCCAGAAGGAAAATGCAGTATATCTGGCGCGCCTTCTTGCTGTTTTTGCCTCCGTATGCGTTCTCCGGATTCTCGTAATGAAGCCCCAGATAGCGGCGGAAACGCATGATGTCCGAAGCAAGTTTTGCTTTTTGCAACTCTATCATGACGGTTTTGAACTTTCCGCCGGGCAGGGCTATGCGGGCGGAAAAGTCGAAGCGGCACACGGTGTACTGCGTCGTTTCCGTTTCCACTTTTTTCCGGCTGCCCCCTTTAATGCGGGCGGTACGCTCCTGCGAGGCAAAGTCAAGTTCTACAACTTCTTCCTGGATGATGGCCGAGAGGAACGCCCTGGCCACCCGGTTGTCTTCCATCATGAACTTGAAGGCGACGTCGTATATTGGATTCGCGATATGCATGGCTGTTTTATTTTTCAGTTACCGGTTACAAACTTACATAAAATAATTTAGCTGCACGCCGGCGGCGCGTTTTTTTAACTTAACCGCACAATTTCCGAAGGCGAGACCTGTCCGGCATTTTGAATCCGGTGAATGAAACTAAACCGTCAATCCGTCGAAATTCTCCGCAATCTGCTTCGCCAGGTCGTCCTGCGCAACGGACAGCGAGGCGGCAAGCACGGCATAGACGTCGCGGATGTCGATGCCGTCGTCGTCGGTTTCGGCAAACAGCCTGTGCGCCGCCCATGCGCGGGAGACGGCTTCCGGCCTGAAGCGCAATCCGAACGAGAGGTAAAAGCCGGCGTCGAGCAACTGACCGGCAAGGACACCGCCGCCCCGGAATCCGTGGACAATCCAGGGCACGCGGCCACCGGACGTTTTCCGTATGCGGAGAAGCTCGCTCCACGCCTTGACGCAGTGGATAATCAGTGGCTTGCCCACCGTTTCCGCCAGCCGTATGTGGGCGAGAAACAGCTCTTCCTGCACGTCGAGCGGCGGGCCTTTGAGCCGGTCCAGCCCCGTCTCGCCGATGGCCGCCACGCCGGGCCACCGCGCCGCGCCGTACAGCAAAGGCAGGGCGCCGGCGTCGGCCTCCCACGGGTGGATACCCACGGCGCAGCAGACGGACGGGCCGGGCGCAGGCCGACGGACGCCGACCGCGACAATCGCCCTGTCGCCGGGGCGAACGGGCAGTCGATGCGTATGCAGGTCGCAGTATGTCACGGCGCTACGGGACGGGGTCGTATCCGCTTCCTCCCCACGGATGGCACCGGCCGATTCGCCTGATGGCCAGCCAGAGGCCTTTCAGCGGCCCGTGTTTTTTCAGCGCCTGCACGGCATATTCCGAGCAGGTCGGCACGTAGCGACAGGCGGCAGGCGTCAGGGGCGAGATGCAGTATTTATAAAAATAAACGGGCATCAGAAGGATATGGACGAGGAGGCGCTTCATTGTATCTTTTCGCCGAGCGTGCGCAACGCCTTCTCCATCGCCCGGCCGAGGACGGCAAAGGTCGTTTTCCGGTCGTCGATATAGAGGAAGGCCAGCAGCAGCGACGGGCTGCCGCCGTCGAAGGCCGCGGTCAGCATGTGCTTCCGCAGCCGGTAGTTTTCGCGTATCCTGCGCTTTATGAAGTTGCGGTCTACGGCGCGTTTCAATTTCTTTTTGGAGACGTTGACCAGTACGGACACGCGGCATTCCGACCCGTCGCCCTCCACCGGGAAGTAGATGACGCGCAGCGGATAGGCTATAAAGGACGAGCCGCCGGCAAAGAGCGTATCGACATGGCGCTTCCATGACAGCCGCTCGCTTTTGGGGAATATCGCACGGTTAGCGTCCATTTTTTTTCTCGCCCGACTCTCTTTTCAGAAACAGTTCGAGAGCAGCCGTCATGGACGGGGCTTCGGGCGTCGGCGCCTCCACGTCGAGCCGCAGCCCGGCGTCCAGCGCCGCCCTGGCGGTGGAGGGGCCGAAGCAGCCGATCTTGATGTCGTCCTGCCTGAAATCGGGGAAGTTCTTCAGCAGCGAAGAGATGCCTGCGGGGCTGAAGAAGAGAAGCATGTCGTAGTCGAACTTTTCGTCCCTGGAAAACTCGGCAGACACGGTACGGTACATCACGGTCGTTCTGTACTGTATTTTTTTTGTGTTCAGAAGGCTTGTCAGGTCGCCCTTGTTTACGTCGGACATGGGCATGAGGTATTTTTCCTTCGCATGCTTGCCGATGATGGCGACCAGATCTTCGGGCTTCCCGGTCTGGCCGTAAAAGATTTTCCGTTTCCGATATACGATATATTTCTGGAGATAGACCGCGATGGCTTCGGTCATGCAGAAATACTTCATTGTTTCGGGGATGGGTACTCTCATTTCTTCGCACAGGTGGAAGAAGTGGTCGATAGCCATACGGGCAGTGAAGATGATGGCCGTATAATCCGTAATGGAGATGCGCTGTTGCCTGAATTCTCTGGCCGTCAGAGGTTCGACTTTGATGAAGGGGCGGAAGTCTATTTCCACGCCATATTTTTCCGCAATATCAAAGTATGGGGACTTTTCCGATGCAGGTTTTGGCTGCGATACCAGTAGCTTTTTAATACTCAATGCCATAAAGTGCTCGTCTGGATAATGTTATGCAAATATTTAAAACCTTCGTACAAAAATAACAGAGGTATAATTTCCTGGGCGCAAAGATACAAACTTAAATAGAGAATACCTGTATTTTTATTATAAAATATGCGAATTGTTATGTAAACAACTGCGATTCTGAACAAAATGTAAATAAAAAGGAATAAAACGAATGCTGCGACCGCGTGTCTGCCGTCGAAAATCAGCCACAGTACGGGGAAGTAGAGCGCCGATTCCCAGAGGTAGTATATCGTGTCGTAGCTTGTCGACCACAGTTCGTGTTCGTCTTTTTCGCTGAATATCCGCCCGTAGGCGTAATACATCAGCCGCTTGAAGATAGTGTAGAGGCATACGGCGCCGAAGAAGATGCACAGGCCGGCGAAGCTGGGGCTTATATCCAGATTCTGCCTTCCCGCATACTGGAAGTACGCCAGAAAACAGAAAACCGTAACCAGAAAAACGGCCTGAAACTGCATGAATCCGTCGAAAAACACGTTCTTTCTGACGTCCGTATCGAAAATGCTCTGGCGCTCCTTGAGCGACATCAGGTCTTTGCTCATCTTGACGAGCAGCGGATAGAAATACCTTAAAACAGCAGAATACAGGGCTGAAAGCAGAATGACGGAAAGCAGGAGGATGTCATAATAAAACTGACCGTCTCCCAAACGGATGCCTGTATATCCATCAAAGTAGCTTGTTCCCATTCGTGTTTGAGCAATCGAAAATCTGCGGCAAAGATAGTGATTTTTTTGAAAATACCGTGTCGCTCTCCCGTCCGCCGCATACGCAGACGCAAGCGGATGAAACCGGTCGCCCCAGACCCGGCAGTCCGGCGAGCCGCCGGCCGGTTTCATACGCCTGCCCCGGGACGGTCTGAAGTTTTATTGCCGGACTGGCGGATTTTCTTTACTTTTGCCCCATAATAACTTTCACGTCATGGAACAATTTTACGACGCAACAGACCTGCTGAAAGGCCTCATATCAATCCCCTCCTTCAGCCGCGCAGAGACGGAGGCGGCCGACTACCTGCAACTGCAATGGCGGAAGGCCGGGCACGAGGTGCACCGCAAAGGCAACAACCTCTGGCTCGCGTCGCAGCCGTTCGACGCCGCAAAGCCCTCCGTCCTCCTCAACTCGCACATTGACACAGTGAAACCTGTCGACGGCTGGACGAAAGACCCCTTCGCCCCCGTCGAAGACGGCGAACGCCTCTATGGCCTGGGCAGCAACGACGCCGGAGGCTGCGTCGTAGCGCTCTATGAAGCCTTTACGATACTGAGCGCACGGCCGCAACCGTACAATCTGATTTTCCTCGCCTCGGCCGAAGAAGAAGTTTCGGGCAAAAACGGCGTCGAGAGTGTGCTGCCTGAGCTGCCGCCCGTCGCGTTCGGAGTGGTGGGCGAGCCGACCGCGATGCATCCCGCCGTTGCCGAAAAGGGACTGATGGTGCTCGACTGCGTCAGCCGCGGCAAGTCGGGTCACGCCGCCCGCCACGAAGGCGTCAATGCCATCCAACTGGCAATGAAAGACATCGAATGGTTTCACTCCTGCGTCTTTCCGCAGCAGAGCAACCTGCTGGGAACGGTAAAAATGACCGTCACGATGATCGAAGCCGGCACGCAGCACAACGTCATCCCCGACACCTGCCGGTTCACGGTCGACGTCCGTCCGAACGAGTTCTATGCCAACCGGACGCTCTGCGACATCATCCGGCAACACGTCGCGTGCGAAGTTGTCCCCCGCAGCCTCCGCCTGAACTCCTCACGCATCGACGCGCAGCACCCGTTCGTCCGTCGGACCGTGATGCTCGGCAAAACGCCGTTCGGCTCGCCCACCCTGAGCGACCAGGCGCTCATGCCCTTCCCCACGGTCAAAATCGGCCCCGGCGACTCCGCCCGCTCGCACACGGCCGACGAATACATCCTGCTGCCGGAAATTCGCGAAGCGATCGACGTCTACGTCCGACTACTGGACGGGCTGACGGTAGTGATGTAAATCCCTCCCTTGCGGGAAAATCTTTTTATCTATGGATATAAGCCTTTTATACACGGACACAGCCTCTTTTCCGGCATCCGTCCGCTTCGCTTCTGCGCTCGATTGAAATGAGATTTTTCAAAATAAAGAATAGGCATTATTTATATATAACTGGCAGAAAATGATTTGATTATGTTTTTTTAACTGATCATTTAACAGATATATCACTGTCTTTTCAATATTTTTGTTATACATTTGCAAATCATTTATTAATAAACTTTTAATTTAAAAATTATGAAGAAAAATGCATTATTTCTATTGCCCATTATTGTAATGGCATTAGTGTTAAATTCGTGCAGTTCTGACACTGTAGTGTCAGAAAATGTGGTATCTCCTAATAACAATGTGGAGATTGTTGAAAATCCATTTGCAATGAGTGCAGAGGATGCTATGGCCGATGTCTTTGACCGTAATCTTAATTTAAGATCAGGATTCACAATTGAACTTGATGATTACAATGTAAAGACAACTGTTTTTAACGTTAAACACGAAGCTCTTTCAAAATCTAAAGGGAAAGAAGTTCAACAGCAAGTTCCTGTTTATACTGTTAGTTATAAAGACCAGCAAGGGAAAGCGGCCGGTTTTGTTTTAACAATAGGCGACGAACGGGTTGCGAATAAGGTTCTCGCATACTCCGAAGAAGGAGAGGATTTTGATTTTTCAGATGAAGGTGGCGCTTTTTGGGAATATCGGTTTAAAGGTTACATACACAATCACATCAATAATAAAATTGCCACTGCACCGAGAGTAGAAACCCGGGGAAATATGGATCACGGTAGAATTTATCTGTTCTTTAATGGAGACTGGCCGCAATCCGGTGATCCGTATAACAGATTTACACCCTATCGCAACAATCAAAGAGTACTGGCCGGAGCCGAAGCAATTGCAATGGCTGAAATCATGTCGTCGCTGAGATGGCCGCAAACAGGCGTGTATAAGCGCTATACAACAAACAGTGCTACACCGGAAACAGTAACGGCTTCGTACGTACTTACAGATACTGAATATGACTGGCTCCGGAGTTCTCAAACAGGAGGATATGCATTATATCCTAACGTGATGTCTTATATAGGGAATCTTATTGCAGAATGTGGATATAGATTAAACACGAACTATCAAACATCCGGTTCTCAGGCAAATCCGTCCGATGTTCCTGCTGTTTTTTCACAAATGGGGTTTCTTACAGATGGTTATTCCTCCTATACTTTTTCAAAAGTAGAAACGGATATTGCCACTCGAGGACTTTTTGTTTTTATGGCAGGCTGGAATCCAAACGGAGGCTATCATTCGTTTATTGTTAGAGGACTTGAGTATTGGGATGTGCCTTATCTATATATAGTAAAAGGCAATAACTGGAATTCAGCATGGGTCAACGAGCAAGCATTTTCTACTACTTTGACAAATCTTGATCTTCCATACGAATATAGTAATAGCTGTATGGTAGTTACAAATATAAGGAAAAATCCCAATAATACAGGATGTACTAATGCGAATTGGAGAGTAAGCTCGCTATATACATATTAGTCAATTAATTCGACATTATTTAGAAATTATGAAAGCAATTAGAATCTTTAGCAGCATATTCGTTTGTGCTTTAACGATTATGCCCATGCTTTCCCAAACGAAGCCCGTTCCGGCCTATTCGTTTTTTCAAGGTCAGTGGAGAGATTTTGCTGACCGGCGACGAATCATGGCGGACAGCCTGGTCTATTATGTTGCTTCTGAAACGCTTCGCGGCGAGATGCCACTGGAGTATCCCGTTATTCCCTGGAGTATTAAGCACAGTAAAGATGGCGTTACAGACACGGTGGTTCAGAGTGGCCGGATCCTCGTGCTTGGATACTCCGAATCCGATCAATTATTGTCCATTAAAAATCTTTACCCCATAAGAGAAGGCGAAAGCCCCACAAGAGGAGGCAAAAGCGACGGGAAATGGATAGTCGTACTGGAAGCCGAATTTGAATATGATGCACAGGGGCGGATCACGAAGGAGATCGATTACTGGCAGCCTCAAAGGTCGTTCGAGCATGACTATTCCACGATGGTGGAGACTGATAACGGCTTTATTTTCGAAGGTCTCGAATATGTGTTCGATTCCGAAGGCCGTCTGGTGCAGACAAAAAGCACGGACCCGAACAATCCTTACGGAGTAACCTCCTATACCTATTTTGAAAACGGATATGAGGTAAAGCGGCGTGGTGCTTACAGTACCACTTATCCGGAACATATCGATCTCTCCTATAAAGACGTATACTATTTTCAGGAAGACGGCTATCTGTCCCGGTCATATACTTTTGTGGAGAGGAATGACCTCACATACGAACGTTATGGTGCCTACGCAGAGCCGTATTTCCCGGACGAAAAGGAGTGGCTCGTCATCCGCATCGCCGAAGCTGAGTACTACCACCACTATAACCTGGATTACTACCCTCAAAAAGCATCGGATGCCGCAACCGGACAGCAGGTCTTCGGCACAAACGGCGCGATCGTCATACAGACCGATAATCCTTTGCCGGTAAGCGTGTACGCCGTGACCGGCCAACTGATAAAACAAACGGTTGCAGGTGCAGGCTCGACGACTGTTCCTGTGCCGAAAGGATGGTATGTCGTAGCGGCCGGGATGGAGACGTACAAGGTATTGATATGGTAATCAGACAATAAAAAGGGTATAAACCGGATAGCATCCATTCAGTAGCGGTGCCGGGAGACATGTTTCTTCCGGCGCCGCATCCTTTTTCCGACAGCACATAAATGGAACACTCCCGAGAATACGGGGCTACAACTCTACAGCCGGCGTTTCTCCGCAAACTCAGGCGAAATGTAATTGTCGTAGCTCATGCACACTTCGGACGCAAATTCTATCCCGTGGCGAATGATTTTCTCCCACGTCAGTTCGCCGAGCAGGGGCAGGTCGCGGTAGCCGATGTTATATTTAAGCAGTCCGTAGATGACGCCCGCGTTGAAGCTGTCGCCCGCGCCGACCGTGCTCAGCGGCGTGACGGGCGCGATGTCGTAGTGTGCGCGTATTTTTTCGGCATACAAGTTTACTCCGCCCGCGCCATGCGTCGTAATCAGCCGCTTGCAGTAAAACTCCACTTCCTCGCGATAGACGGCATCCATATCCGTCTTGCCGTAGAGATTGAGAAAATCCTCGTCCGAGCCGCGCACAATACTTGCCGCTTCGTAATTGTCCATCACCGTCGAACGGACACGGATGGTTTCGTGCGCATGCGTCTTGCGGAAGTTCGGGTCGTAGTAAACAATCGCCTTTTGCAGTCTGGCATATTCCAGCAGGTCCGTCACGCGCTCGCGCAAGTCGGGGTTCAACGCATAGAATGAGCCGAATACGAGAATGTCGTCTTCGTTGATTACCGGAAACGGGATGTCCAGCCGCTGAAACGGGTAGTCGGTGTAGAAGACGTATTCCGCGTCTTTCGACTGATTAAGGAAGGCGAGCGACACGGGGCTTCTCCCGTCGGAGAAGCAGCCGATGTGTTCCGTCGTCATCCCGTTGGACTGCATGAAATCGCGGATCATATCCCCTACCCTGTCGCGTCCCAGCTCGCTGATGAAAGCGACGGGAATGCCCAGTCTGCTCAGCGATACCATGCAGTTGAACGTCGAGCCACCCGGAACAGCTACATGCGGACGGTTCTCGCGAAAAATCACGTCCAGAAGGGTTTCACCTATGCCAATCACTTTTCTCATAATTCCTTATCTTCGTTTTTGCTTTGTCGTCGGCTTTTCGTGCCCAGATATCCCCCGTGATGCCGCCGGGCATAATCGGTGCTCGTGAATCCAATCTGCTGCATCACGCTGACGACGAGCAGGTCGCCGATTACGGCCATCACCGTCGTCGACGTTGTCGGCGTCAATCCCAGCGGGCAGACTTCCTGCGGCGAGCCGGTCAGCAGACATGCGGTCGCGATTTTCGCCAGCGGACTTTTCGGGCTGGACGTGATGACTATAAACTGCATGCCGGGCACCAGCCCCCGCGACAGTTCCACAAGTTCCAGCAATTCGCGCGTTTTACCCGAGTTCGATACCAGGAGCATGATGTCGTTCGGACGGACAATGCCCAAATCACCATGCTGCGCTTCGCTCGGATGCAGAAAATAGGCCGGCGTACCGGTCGAACTGAACGTGGTCGCAATATTCATCGCCACCTGTCCGGCCTTTCCCATGCCACTCAGAACGAGTGTGCCGCCAAGCCGATGTACATGATTCACTATCAAAGCTATTGCCTTGTCATATTCTTCCGTCACGGGGATATTGCGAACGGCTTCTACCTCCTGCGCCAAAACGGCCATGATATTTCTTTTCATCTTGTGCGCAAATGTAACGAATATTTTTTTTCTATCCAATCAAAAATAACGTATATTTGCATCCGGTAAATAAAATAAGACAAACAGTATTATGAAAAGAAGAATTGTATACATTATTATATGTACGTTTTGTTGCTTGATGTGGTTCGGATGTGGCGACCGTCCGGGCAAGTTTACGGTAACGGGCATCGTGGCCGGTGCGGACGACCAGATGATTTATCTGGAAAACGTGGGGCTTACGGCTGTCGAACCTGTCGATTCGGCGAAACTGAACGGCTCCGGAGAGTTCACCTTCAAGGTCTCAAGCCCCCGGTATCCCGAATTTTATCGCCTGCGGATGAACAGCCAGTTCATCAACCTTTCCATCGATTCGGTAGAAACGGTTTCATTTACGGCCGATTACAAAACGTTTGCGACCTCCTACCAGGTAGAAGGCTCGGCAAGTTGTTTGGCAATCAAGGAAATTGCGCTTGCACAACTGGACGCCAACCAGGCCATCCACCGTATCCGCAAGGACTTCGACGCCCATCTGATTTCCGATTCGATTTATAGCGCACAGATGCTGGAAGCCATCGAGAACTACAAGGAAATAGCCCGCAACCACATCTACAGCAGCCCCATGTCGGCAGAAGCGTACTTTGCGCTTTTCCAGCAAATCGACGGGCTTCTGTTTTTTGACCCTTACGACAAAATCGATTCGCGGGCATACGGCGCCATAGCGACCAGCTACAACCATCTGTATCCCGAAAGCCCCCGTGCCCGGCAGTTGTACAACCTGACCCTGCAGGCCTTGAAAGTGATTCGCAGCCAGCGCACCGTCAGTCTGGACAGTATCGAAACGAATGAAGTGGATTTCCTCGAGGTGGAGCTACCCGACATCCGCGGCGAAAAAATAAAACTTTCGGACGCGGCAAAAGACAGGGTGACGATTCTGAACTTCACGTCGTACCGGATGGAATGGTCGCCGGAGCTGAACGCACTGCTGCACCGCGTCGATTCCGCGTTTCGCGACAGGGGCGTGGAGATCTATCAGGTTTCGCTCGACAGCGATGTGCACTATTGGAAAAACATCGTGTCGAACCTCCGCTGGACGTGCGTGCACGACCCGCAGACGGCGTATTCGCAGGCTGCCGCCATGTATAACGTCAAGCAGTTACCCGCGCTTTTCCTCCTGAACCGCAAGGGCATACTTGTCAAGCGCATTGATCGCCTGGATAATTTGGCAGAAGAGGTACGGCAACTACTCTGACAGATTCAAAATTCAGAATTATGTTATAAAGCATTTGTAGATATTTTGTGATCTATGAAAAACTTCTTATCTTTGCGAAAGAGTTTTACATTACCTATTCACACGGATTCCGGCCGAAAATATTTGACCGGGATTCTTTTTTTATTATTTAGAAATGAGGAGGATACAAAAATGGCTGTAACGTACATGACAGAAGAAGGTTACAACAAATTGCTGGCTGAAATCAATTATTTGGAGACGGTGAAGCGCCCCGAAATATCCGCACAGATCGCGGAGGCAAGGGACAAGGGCGACCTCTCCGAAAATGCCGAATATGATGCGGCCAAGGAAGCGCAGGGCATTCTCGAAGCAAAGATTGCGCAAATGAAGAACTTGCTTTCGAATGCCCGGCTGATAAATGAAGCGCAAATTACAACGGATGTTGTGCAGATTCTGAACAAGGTGAAAATAAAGAATATGCACAGCAACGTCGTCATGACCTATACGCTGGTTGCCGACTCGGAAGCCAATCTGAAGGAGAACAAGATCGCGGTAAGCACGCCGATTGCCAAGGGGCTGATGGGAAAGAAAGTAGGAGACGTGGTCGACATCAAAGTCCCGTCGGGAATGGTGAAATTCGAAATCATCGAAATCTCTATCTGACAAGACAAGTATATGGCAACGATTTTCAGTAAAATAGCAGCAGGCGAAATCCCCTGCCACAAGATCGCGGAAAGCGATGCGTTTTTCGCTTTTTTAGACATCAACCCCATCGTCGAAGGGCATACGCTGGTGATTCCCAAACAGGAAGTCGACTACCTTTTCAACCTCGACGACGATACGCTGGGCGGCATGATGGCGTTTGCCAAAAAGGTAGCTCTCGCGATGGAAGCCGTCCTTCCGTGCAAGCGCATCGGGCTGACGGTAATCGGCATGGAAGTGCCACATGCCCATATCCACCTGATACCCATACAAAAAGAATCCGATATGTTTTTCGGTAACCCGAAACTGAAAAAAACAGCCGACGAATTAGCCGCCACAGCAGCAAAAATACGCGAAAAATTCGTGGAGTAAATCATGGCATCCAGGGGGTGATTCGGAGATTCAAGGATTCCAAAATTCAAAGACTTTAAAATTCAGTTATTCACTGATGTTACGCAGTACATGTCCCGCGCGTGCGAAAACATTTTGTGTACCGTCGAAAAACGGCCTGGCTAGAAGGATCTGATTTTCATAACCGTAGGGGCATCGACTGCGGATTGGCAGTCGGCCTTGCGATGCAGCCTGAAAAACAGGACGCCGAGCGCGGATCACAGTCCTGCTTTTCTGTAGAGACGCGATGCCTCGCGTCTCCACCCCAAACTGCATCTGCGGTTTGCAAAGGAACGTTTTGTGCATCGCCCATTTGTTTGATGCACAAAACCATTACTTGCAGATTTCTTTGCTATTTCGTATAGTAGGCCGGCGGAATAAGTTCGATTTCGACATTGTTGTGCGTCGGCAGCGTGGAAAGCAGGAAAGGAATGATCCGGCAGTGCGGAATGTATCCCAGCGGCAGTTGGCTTTGCTCCTCCAACTGATAGACTGCGCACCATGCGTCGGCACCTTCGCTCAGGCTTTCACCGAGCTTGACGCAGAAGTAGCTGCTGTCGTCGCGCAGGGTTTCAATAAATTTCTTGCAGTCCGGCGGAACCGTTCCGCCCTCTTTCATTTCCGAAATGCGTTCTGCGGTTTTGGCGAGCCACGCATCGTCGTAGCAGTGCGCATCGTCGAGGGCAAAAACAAACACAATGCCTGCATGGTCGGTATTTTCCTTCGGGTCGTAAAGCGCGTTATATGCCTGCACTACCCGGCCGTAAACCAGCGGTGCAAGCTCCAGCTTCGCTTTGTTCTTATCGGAAATGCCGTTGAATTTGGCCACGTCGGTTACAAATGCATCTTCTGCGCTGCGGGCTTTTTTGTACTTGTCCAGTTTGCCCAGATCCATTGCGTTGATGCTGTCATCGATCAACTTTTGTTGGGCGGCAATCTTGTCTTCGCGCATTTTGCGGTAGGGCGACATGTCCAGTCCCTGACGTTCATACTCCTCGATCTGCTCGAGCGTTAAATTCTCGGCCCATGCCTGTTCGGTAGAGGCCTGTCCCTGTTGCGGCGTCACTATTTTCGACATCGCTTTTCCTAATGATTCTAAAAATCCCATGTTGCTTAATATTAAAAGGTTTATAAATTGCATCGTTATTTAAGTTTCAGATTACCGGCAATATCTCTTGCTGCTGCGATATTGTCATATAAGTCTTTCAGCGCTTCGCTCGAAGCGGGAGAGGCGTCGCTCAGCGTGAGAAAGCCTTCGGGCATGGCTACGGCAAAGTAGAACCGGTCGCCGCTGAACGAGAGCATGATGTCACGGTTGTATTTTCGTTTCAGTTCGGTGATTCGCAGCATCATTGCCGGCGTGAGTACGTAACGGGCGGTGATTTCGTCGCTGGAATAAACGGCGAAATAGCGCTCGAATTCCACGTCTTCGAGGTGAACGAGTTTGTTGCCATCGACGCTCTTCAGGGCCTGAATGTTTTTGGCAAGATAGTCGAGGCGGCTTTCCAGATGATCGGGCAGGACGACGACCGTCCCGCTGATGCTCTTTTCCAGTTGCGTTTCGGCGAACATTCCCCGGAAGTCACTCGTGATATTTTCCACGCGCTTAGAGGTGACGCCCCTGAAAAGGAATTTCATCATCAGCATAAAATTGCCGACGGAGGTTTGCACTATCCGGTTTTTGCTTTTCCACCGGTTTATCACGATGTCGTGGAAGGTCATTTTCCGGTTGCTGTTTTCAAAAGAAACCGTTCCGAAGGAGAGCGCTGAAGCATGATAGCTGTCGATTCCGCCGAAAAAGTGGCTTCGCTGCACCATCGACATCGGGAACCCGGAAGAAGAAGTGAAGAGGGCGCATCTGGCGTCGGGAAACATTTTCCTTATAATCCGGCGAACAGCGTCTTGTTCGGCAGCGATGTATTTTGAATAGAAAATGCCAAGCCCGTAACTGCCGGCGGTTATCAGTATGAACAGCGGGATGATGATAATCAACATCCTGTACTGTTCCCAGAACGATGGATTGGGATTCAGGGTGTAGAAAAACGAAGTCTCGCCCGAATAGGCGAAGAACTGCATCACAATCATTCCCAGGAAATAAATCACGGCCCCGCCATAACAGAGCGTACGGAAAAAGCGAAGTCTCCGGCGGTTTCGCTCCGCTTTTTTCAATGTAGCGTAAAGCTCCTGCTGTAATTGTGCTATGTTTTCAGACATCTGTTCTTATGCGGTTGTTTGGATGCTTTTGATTATCTGATAAAATCCGGAATATTGCGGTTCTTTGATTTCTTTTACTTCGGTTACGCCCCGAAAATCGGATGAAGAAAAATACCGCCTCAATTGTACATAAAAGGTCTTGCCAACCGCATCTTCGTGAATGAAAAGCTGCAAGGGGCGGTCGCCGGCTTCCGGTTCGTCGGCCAAACCTGCCCAGTCGCTGTTTGCAAACAGGTCCATTACTTTCCGGTCATCTGCTCCGCCGGGAACAGTGCCGCGTTCGGGAGTTGCAAATTTCTTGATTGCCAGTTCCACGATTTTGCCGCCGCTTTGTTTGCTGTACCAGGATTTGCCGCCGCTCAGTACGGATAAACCGAAATAACACAATCCGGTGACTGCAATGATGCGGACAAGCAGGTTGCCTATCGGAATGATTGACGGGATAATCAGCAACAATACGCAGGCGGATGCCAATGCGATGTTGGTCATTCTTTTTCTCGAATCGACTCTTTCCTCAAACATAGAGGGATTACTGCGATAATAATCGTAAATGTCGTTTGGATAATTTGTTTCCATTTCTATTTGATTTAAAAATACAGTTAGTTTCTGAACAGCGCTTTTACATCGACGTTCGCTTTTTCGGTTTCGGGAATGGTAATCAGCTCATAGAGCTGATAATGTCTCATGCCGGCCACGATGGACGAGGGGAACATCTGTACGTAATTGTTGAAATCGACCGCCGCCGCGTTGAACGTGCGCCGCGCCGCCTGCAACTGGTATTCCATTTCTTCGATGCTTTCTTCGAGACGGATAAACTGCCTGTCGGCCTTCAGTTCGGGATAGTTTTCGACGGCCACTTTTATGTCGGCCAGTTTGCGCGACAGTTCCGCTCCGAGCCGGATCTGTTCCTGTTCATTGCCTGCCTGCTGCATCAGCGAGCGCAGTTC
>JAIRZY010000238.1 GCA_031266995.1 Tannerella sp. | reverse complement strand
CATTTTATTAATAAATCAAAATTCAAAACCGTTTCTCGATTTATATTTGTATCTTTGGCGCCTGAACAATAGAGTTTATGTTGAATCTTTCTTGCAATGTTTCGCTCCGCCTCCATTTGGCGGGTCTTTCCATCGTCAAAATCGACCTCAAAATCAACTTTTCTTGTTTGTATTAGCGATCGCGAGGATGAATACAGTATCGTGATGCACGTTTGAAAACTATGAGATCATTTTTTATTGGTAACAGGGAAATTTGCCTGCCAATCATTCAGGGCGGCATGGGTGTAGGCGTCTCGCTTTCCGGTCTGGCTTCGGCTGTGGCCAATGAAGGCGGGGTTGGCGTCATATCGTGCGCCGGACTGGGACTACTGTACAGGCAAGGCCCCGGCGACTACCTGAAAAACTGCATCTGGGGACTGAAAGAAGAACTGCGCAAAGCCCGCGAAAAGACCGGAGGCATCATCGGAGTCAATATAATGGTCGCCCTGTCGAACTATGCCGACATGGTTCGCACGGCGATAACGGAAAACGCGGATATCATATTCTCGGGCGCCGGCCTGCCGCTCGATCTGCCCGCATACCGCACGCCCGAATCTCGCACCCTGCTGGTCCCGATCGTCTCGTCGGCACGGGCCGCCAGAATACTCTGCGACAAGTGGCAGGCGAACTACGGCTACCTCCCCGACGCCCTTGTCGTGGAAGGCCCGAAAGCAGGCGGACATCTGGGCTTCAAGCGAGAACAGATTGACGACGAGAACCATTCGCTCGAGCGCCTGATACCCGAAGTCGCAGCCACGGCATCCAGCTACGGCGACCGCAAGACGATCCCCGTCATTGCCGCCGGAGGGATCACGACCGGCGAAGACATCCGGCGCTTTCTCGAACTTGGAGCGACGGGAGTGCAGATAGGCAGCCTCTTTGTCACCACCGACGAATGTGACGCCTCGCCCGTTTTCAAGCAGGTATACATCGACTCTTCGCAGGAAGACATGCTCATCATCCAAAGCCCCGTCGGGATGCCCGGACGCGCCTTCGACGGGAAATTCATCCGCAGCGTCAACGAAGGCAACGAAAAACCGAAAGGCTGCCCCTACCGCTGCATCAAAACGTGCGATTACACCAAAAGTCCGTACTGCATCATCAAGGCCCTCTACAGCGCGGCCCGGGGCGATATGGACCGGGGATACGTCTTCGCCGGTGCCAACGCGCACCTTGCCGACCGCATCCGCAGCGTGAAAGAAGTGATCGCCAGACTCAAAGACGAGTTTGAAATCGCCCGGAACAGTATTAACAGACAACAATTATGACATTTAAAGAATTAAAAATCTCGGAGCCAATACTGAAGGCTCTTGTAAACAAAAAGTATGAAACGCCGACTCCGATTCAGGAGCGTGCAATACCGGTCGCCCTCAGCGGCCGCGACCTGCTGGGAATAGCGCAGACAGGGACGGGCAAGACCGCCGCCTTCGCGATACCCATCATCCAGAAACTCAATCATCCACAGCCAAAAGGACAGAAGCGCGACATAAAAGCCCTCGTCCTCACCCCGACGCGCGAACTGGCCATACAGATCGACGAATGCTTTCACGACTACGCCCTTTATGCCGACCTGCGCCATACGGTCATCTTCGGAGGCGTAAGCGAGAAACCCCAGATCGACGACCTGAAGCGGGGAACAGACATACTGACCGCCACACCCGGACGCCTCCTCGACCTGATTGCCCGCAAATACATCTCGCTCGACCACGTCCGCCACTTCGTTCTCGACGAAGCCGACCGGATGCTCGACATGGGTTTCATCCACGACATCAGGCGCCTGCTCCCCCTGCTGCCCGTCCGCCGGCAGACGCTCTTCTTTTCCGCCACCATGCCGGCCGAAATCGCCAGCCTGTCGAAAGCCATACTCCACGACCCCGTCAGGATGGAAGTCGCGCCCGTCGCCTCCGTCGTCGACACGATCGAGCAGCAACTCTATTTCGTCGAAAAACCGCAGAAAAGCGAACTCCTCGTCAGCCTCCTCGAAAAAGAACGCGGCAAATCAACGCTCGTCTTCTCGCGCACAAAGCACGGCGCCGACCGCATCGCACGCACCCTGAACAAAAAAGGCATCGGCTGCGAAGCCATCCACGGCAACAAGACGCAGGGCGCAAGGCAACGCGCGCTCGCCAACTTCAAGTCCGGTAAAACGCACGTAATCATAGCCACCGACATCGCCGCGCGAGGCCTCGACATCGCCAACCTGGAACTGGTCATCAACTACGACCTCCCCGACGTGGCCGAAACATACGTCCACCGCATAGGACGCACCGGACGAGCCGGCAACAGCGGTACGGCGCTGACCTTCTGCTCGCAGGACGAACGCACCATGATGCGCGACATCCAGAAACTGACCGGACAGAAGCTGAACACCGCACTGACGGCCTGACAACGAATCACTGTAAAAACAATATTGATGGCAATTTCATTCAACAAAAGAGAACTGGAAAAGAAAAAAGAACAAAAGCGCAAGGAAAAAAAGCAGCGCAAGGAAGAACGCAAAGCCGGCGGCAGCAAATCGTTCGACGAAATGATTGCATACGTAGACGAAAACGGTGTCATCACCGGCACGCCGCCCGATCCGGAACGGAAAACAAAAGTCGACCCGGACAGCATCGCGATCTCGACCCCCAGAAAAGAAGAACAGGACGACCCCGTGCTCGAAGGCCGCGTCGAACACTTTAATGCAGACCGCGGATACGGTTTCATTAAAAACCTGTCAGGCACGGAAAAGTATTTCTTCCATGCCAGCAACGCTCCGGCAAACATTGCCGAAGGAAACATGGTTACATTTGAGCTGGAACGGAGCGACAGAGGCCTGAACGCCGTGAAAATCCTTCCCGCCGGATAAAACAAAATAATCACTTACATTAAAAACAAAAAAGAAAATGAACATTTACATTTCGAACTTGAGCTACGGCACGAATGCCGACAGCTTGCAGGAATTATTCTCGAACTACGGCGAAGTAACCTCCGCCAATGTGATCACGGACAGAGAAACGGGACGCTCGCGCGGATTCGGCTTTGTCGAAATGCCCGACGATGCGGAAGGCCAGAAAGCCATCGAAGAACTGAACGAAACCGAACTCGACGGAAAACAGATCAGCGTAAACGTAGCCCGCCCCCGGACAGACCGTAACAGCGGCGGCGGCGGCGGATACAACCGCGGCGGAGGCTATAACCGCGGCGGTGGCGGCGGCGGATACAATCGCGGCGGCGGCGGCGGATACAACCGAAACCGCTACTGATTGCCCGGCGGAATACGGCCTGCGCGCGGCACGGTTTTGAGCCTCGAATCGCTGAATCATCACCTTCAGGCTCAAGACCGGAATGCGCGCAGCCCCGTTCCCAGTCCGGAAGCCCGCCATCGCGACGGTCGGCCCTTCACGCACCGCTCCACACCCCTTCTCCCTCACGCAACCCGGCCGGCAAAAAGACCGGCCCCTCGCATTTCCACACCATCAGCCGACACATATTAACCGCCTGTTCCAAACCATATTCCCCAAGCCTGAGTTCAGGATAAGAAATGACGGATATCATTACGAACCGGCCTCTCATTGCCCGAAGGGCATCAATATCAATAAAAAAAAGCTTTCCCCTTTAGCTGCAACCCCGGCGGGGCAATGTCATTAAGTTAAGCCGTAACAACCTGAAAGGTTAGATTTTCATAACCGCGGGTCAACGACCTGCGGAGACAGGATGCGCGCCAAGTCTGCTGCCTG
>JAIRZY010000188.1 GCA_031266995.1 Tannerella sp. | reverse complement strand
CCGCCATGTGTAATTCGTGCATCCCGTCAGGGATGCATCCCCAGGGAGGGATGCAAAGATGTGTTGTGGCATGTTTTTCTACCGGGCGAAGCATCCCCGGGGCGGGATGCAAAGACATTTTTCTACCGAGCGAAGCATCCCTAACGGGATGCAAAGACATTGAATACTTACATGTTATTTATTTCGTATCACTAACTTGATGACATCAGGCTCCAGCCTTCGCCAAGCGGAGTCTATTCTTAATTTTTAATTCTTAATTCTTAATTCACTCTGCACCTCAGCGGATGCGACAGGTTGGATGATTCCCGGTAGTAAATCTCGGCATACCCGATCTTAAGCTTGCCGCGAACCTTGACGGGCAGCAAATTGTCATCATCGCCAAGCCACACCTCGGCAGACATCTTCGTACTTTCAAACGCCTCGTCATAAATATCAATAATGAAATAGCGGGTATTATATTTCACCTTGTCGCGCTCGACGATGGCCTGGTTCCGGTAAGTGAACTGAATCTTGACAAGGTCGCGCCCTATCGCCACGGTCAGGGGATAAGTATTCCCGCTCTGCAGCTTCGTACGGTCCAGTCCGCGCAGGTAATAAACGACGCCGAGCAGGTCCGTGACGGCGCCCTCGACCGTCAATACCGTATCAATCTTCACTCTCGAAGGCGTGTAGCGCAGGGAATGTATCCGGGTCTTTTCGCCGCCGCAGGTGAACGTCATCCTGTCGATGGAATAATAGCCGCCTTCGTCCGTGTTCTTCTGGCTGTACACCAGTTCGCAATTCTCATTGTAGTATGCGCTCAGCGTGTCGCGTATCCGGTAGAAACTGTCAAAAAACCTGGTTGACTTAAACAGCATCCGGTACTGTGACGTCGCCCTGTCGACAGCCTGTTCGCTGCCGTACGAAAACGTCGCATCACCGGCGCGCGACATAAGCAGTCCCCATTTAAAATAGACATCATACGTCGCCTCTTCTCCGTGTTTCATTGCCGCGGCGGCGTGACGGTTCTGGGCCGCCGTCTGCCGGCAGCACAGGCACAGCACAAGAAAAGCTGCACCACAAATAACATATCTTTTCCTCATAAACATTCGCTTTCGTTAAAATCCGGGTACGCCGAGACCTCTTATGCTCGGGCTTGTGCTGTTGCTTCTTCGCGGCTTGCTCTCATCCTTATAATTGCGTTTCTTTCTGGTATCCTCTTTCGGCTTGTTCTTCAACAGCTCATACGGTTTCTCGCCGGGCTTCGACTTGCTGACGTCCCATGTCTCTTCGATTTTCCAGTTCTGCCGTACCTCAAACTGCTGCATAAAGTAAATCACCTGTTCCGGCTGCCGGCGTTCTTCGTAGCTGCCGGCATCCCATGCGCCGTTTCCGTTCGCGTCGAATATCAGCCTCGCGTAATACTTCGCCGGCGCCATGTCCCGGAACGTGGCCGTGCCGTCTTCGATTGTGGCTCTGGCTACGGTTGCGCCGCTGTTGTTGAGCAGTTCCATGAATGCCGGGACGGTCGTGCCGGCGGCGGCGTGTGCCGGCTGTACGGCGGCCGTGCTGTCGGAAACACTTATGCTGTCTGCGGCAGGCGGTGTGGCAGGCGGTGCTGCGGCCGGCGGCAGGCCGTGGACGGCGACGGTCAGATGGCCGTAATCCTTCTCGCTTTTGACCGTCATCGCAGTCAATACGGCATTGTTGCAATGTCCATAGACGCCGCAGAGTATCGCGGAATCAATCGTAAGGCGATAAGATTCTTCGTACTTGAAGGGGCGTATGATATGATATGTCATGGCGACGAGCGGGTCTTTCTCGAACTCGAAGTCCGCCGCCTCCCACAGCGTATCTACCCCCAGCTCCAGCACAAAGAACTCTTTTCGCACGTCCATGACAGGCTCGTTAAACTTGACCGTAATGATGTCATACGGATTCAGCGACCCGGACGGCGTGACGGCGACCTGAAGCGGTATGACCGGTTCCTTTTCCTCTTCCGCCTTCGCGGAGTCGGCCTCAGCCGCGGCGTCGCGCCTTACTTTCACGGGCTTTTTCCGCGGCGGCTTCTTCTTTTTCTGCGCCGCTTCCTTGTTTACCAGCGTGAGCGTATCCGTCTGCAACTCCACCAGGTCGGGTATCGAGTCATTGTTTTTCCAGTAGCTGACGCCGACCGCCAGCGTGTCGATCTTATAAATCATCGAGTCGAGAATCCAGTAGTTCAGCGAAAAGCCCTCCCCGCCTTCTCCGCGCTGAATCACGTACCACGCCGAATCGCGAGGCTCGAAATTCAGCGGCGCCGGTACGGGGAACGTATCCAAGGGCGCGTTGAACTTCAGCGTAAAGATATAGTCCTGCGGACGGTCGGGACGGAGCATGCGCTGACGGGGAGTAACTGAGTCGTTGAAGTAAAAGAGCTTCAGGTCGTTCGGATAGAACAGCGTTTTCTCGACCATCAGTACCGTATCGAAATGGATCGTGTCCCGCCAGACGGTATCGGGCACCATTGCCCGTTCGCACGTGGGGATGATGATGGAATCGAAGAAGGCCAGCGATTCGCTGTTGTTTTTATCATACGCGTAATTGCGGTTTTTGTCTTCGAGGGCAAAGACGCGGTACGTGCCCGGGGCGATGTTGTGTATGATGAACCGTCCCCGCTCGTCGGTCTTCGAGGTGCGCAGGAAAGGCGTCTTCGTAAATGCCGTATCCGACAGGTCGCTGTGTATGCCGACGAGCGCTTTCTGAACCGGCTCGAGGTCTGCGGCATTTATCAGGACGCCGCTTATCTGCAGTGTGTCGAGCACGTCGCCGGTAGCGAAGGCGAAGCTGAAGTTTTCGAGCGGGATCTTCTCGTGATTGTCGGCGATGGAGCTTGTGAAATCAATCGTGTAGGTGGTGTTCTCCTTCAGCGTGTCTTTCAGCTCGACCAGTACTTTCTTGCCTAAGACCTGTATAAACGGGTTTTGCTTCTGCGGCGGCGTGACGATCACGTTTTCGCTCGGGCTTGCCAGCGTGATGTATTCGTCGAAGAGGATTTCGATGCGCTTGCCCTTGAAGTTTAACTGGTCTGCGGGCGGCTTGCTGCTTACGAATCTGGGCGGGTCGTTGTCGAAATCGCCTCCGCTCGGGTTGCCGATGTTGGCACACGCATAGATCATGCAAAACAGCATGAGCGCTGCCGGTAAAGATAAGATAAGATGTTTCATCCCCTGTTTTTTTTGTAATTACGCGGCAAAAGTAGGAATTAATTGTTAATTGCCAATAAGTCTGAAGCCAATTCTGCAATACAGGCATTTTTTCCGGTCGCAGTATTCGCGTCGCAACTGTATCAGCGCCTGCGTGTCTCCTGCGTTTTTGACGGGGATGCCGGCCTGTTCGAAGAATGTGACGATGCTGTTTCGTTCGGGCGGCAGTTCGTCCAGGAAGCGCAGCGCCCGTTCGCAGTACGACGGCAGGTTCCGTTGCTTCCCGCAGGCGAAGAGCACGGGGATGACGGTATTGATGAGGAGCGTGTTTACGGCGCTTTTCCCGATGGGTTTCTCTTTTGCGACGGCGGCGGCGTTGCGGAAATGATAATGGTCGTTCCAGTATGCCGACGGCAATACGTTGAAGAGCGCCTTTATATCCTGGATGTTTTCCCTCTCCAGTATGCCGGAAAACAGGACGTCGTTGTTGAGCCACAGCGCCGCGGCCTGGGCAATCCTTACGTGCGGGAAGTTGACGGGGCGCGTGCGCAGTTTCTTAAACAGAAAGGCATCGACGGGGTGGAGGCCGTACTTCTTCCTCAGGAAATCATATTCGCGGCGAAGGGAGGAACAGTACGGGCTGCTGTCGTCCGCATCCGCGTCCGCGTCCAGCAGGCCGGCCTGGCCGAACAGCAGGGCTTCGATTTGCAGGGGGTTGTCGCGATGTTTCAGGATGTAGCGGTACGGCAGGCTGGCCGCGAGCCATTCGAAAGCGTCGCTGTTCGTTCCGAATCCGAAATTGCGCATCAGTGTGATGTAAAAGATCTCGTTCCAGTCATTCGTATGGCGTTCGAGGCGGGTAAAGATGTCGGAGGCCTTGCGTTCGAGGCGTTCCGATACGAGCGCATCCATCCAGCCGGACAGAACGACGGACGGTATGTCGCAGATATGCCCGGCGCAGGGCACCGGTATGTCGCGGGACAGCAGCCACGTTATGTTTTGACCGACTTTCTCCGGAATGTGCAGCACGGCCTGCGGGACAGGCTCGCCGTTTGTGCGGTAAACGGGCGTATCGTTGAGTCCGACGACATGAAGGATCACCGAATCGTACGCTTTATCCCTGTGATGGTTATGCGCGTACCAGTCGGAGGCGCGTTCGTGGATTTCCACATCGCCGACCCAGATGTTGTCGCCTGTGCGAATTTTTGCATTGAAGAAATCCGG
>JAIRZY010000216.1 GCA_031266995.1 Tannerella sp. | reverse complement strand
GCGTGCAGGAAGATTTCCCCACTTGGGGACAGTTCGCTGCAGCGTGCAGGAAGGTTTCCCCACTCGGGGAAAGTTCGCTGCAGCGTGCAGGAAGGTTTCCCCACCTGGGGAAAGTTCGCTGCAGCGTGCAGGAAGGTTTCCCCATTTGGGGAAAGTTCGCTGCAGCGTGCAGGAAGGTTTCCCCACTCGGGGAAAGTTCGCTGCAGCGTGCAGGAAGGTTTCCCCACTTGGGGAAAGTTTGCAGCACAGTGCGATAGCGTTTCCCGACGCGGGGAAAGTCTCCCGCAGCTTGCGGCAGAGAATGCGCTAATGGACATTTCGGGTTAATGCGTCGGCACAGGGAGGGAGGAGACGCGATGCATCGCGTCTCTACGTTACAGGTGCGCCTCTGCCTGAATCTTTGAATTTTGAATTATTGAATATTAAACGTGACGGGAGTCCCTTCGTCACTGATCGCTCTGCGGCTGAAGTCGTAACTGTTCCTGCGCACTTTTCCGGTGATAAACTCGGGGACGTTGTACGATTTCATGAAGCGACCGTAAAAATCCACATCTTTCTGCGGCAAAAGGAACGGTTTTGAGGCCTGTCCCTGTTCGTCGATATGCGCAAGGTAGAGGCGCGTGTAAAGCCCGTCGATGCGGCGACTGCTGAAAACGACCCAGCGACCGTTGCTGCTCCACGAATGATAGCTTTCGGTGTCGCTGCTGTTTATTGCATCCAGCGGCATTATCAGGCGGCTGTCCAGATGCAGCAGATAGAGGTCGGCGTCCCGGTGCCAGATGGAGAAATTGCCATATCCGGCGAGCGTGAACATCAGGAACCGTCCGTCGGGCGAGACGCGCGGGAAGGAGACGCTTTTCTTCATTTGCCTTGCGTTGTAGAGCGTGTCAACCCCCGTGCCGAACCGGCGCATCTCGGGATCGAACGTAATGGAACACAGACTGTATTTTACATTCTCATAGTCGTGCGGCATCCGTACCGAATCGGCTGTGCAGAAATACAGCGTCCGCCCGTCCGGCGAGAAGGTCGGGAACGTCTCGAAGACGTGCGGCGAGAAGAGCGGCGGGGCGGTGATAATCTCATGGCGCCCGACGTCGTACACGACCACGTCGGAGGCCAGGTCAAACACTTCGATGCGGTTCCGGTCGGTCGTGTGAAAAGCCTGTTTGGTGTCGTTGACCGAAAAGGCGACGTACTTGCCGGATGGATGCCACGACGGATAGACCGGCGACGACATGGCGCCGGGCGTTTTCGTATTCAGCTTTTCGATGCGGTCGCCGTCGAGCAGCATTGTCCCGGCAAACGATTCGCGGTAGTGAAACAGCATCCTGTCGGGATTCTGCATGCAAAACGAATGGCAATTCATGCAATTGTAGTTCGTATGTGCGTTCGTCACGATGGCGCTCTCGTCGAAAGTTTCGATATTGCGCTGATAAATACCCATCCCGTTCCACACTTCATATCCCGGCTCGATCAGGCGATAGGCGATGTAGGGGTCTGCCGGTTCTTCGGCGACATAGATATTGAACGTCTGATAACGAACCCATTCACCGGCTGTCAAGGCCGTCAGTGTCACCTGCAGGGTCTTGCCGGCGGCGTGCGCAAGCAGTTTCTTCCATCCCCGAAGCGGGATATTGAACTGTCCGTTTCCGGCTTTTATTTCCAGCTTCCTGCCGTCCATTTCGAAAAGGGCGAAAGCCTGCTTGCTGTCGCAACTGTCGGCCAGGCGGAAACACAGCGGCGCTATATTATAAGGAATGGTCACTTCCGTGTAATCGGGAAAAATCGCAGGCGCATGATCCGCCGTACGGCTCGTCGAACGGCCGCCGTCCGAACAGGCGCAAAGCGTCAGTAAAATGCCGAACCAGCCTGCATGTATGAGCGACTTCACTCTCCTCGTCAGTCTTTCGTTCCTCATCTGTCAATTCGTATTTTTAAACATGTAATAATACCAGTACGTATCGCCATAGCTTCGGGACAGCAGGGCGGGCAGTGTGGACGTGTAGTCCCTGTTTGCTATCACCTGCTGCCGAAACTCGGCATAGCGGTGCGTAACCGATTCGGATACATTGAACTGCACGCGGTATTCAGGCGCCTGCTCCGACAGGATGATGACGGCTTCCTGAAAGGATTTCGGCAGCGCGGGCAAGACTTCCGTACCGTAAGACGTCTCGATAAAATCCCTGAAAGCCTCCATATCTTTATCCAGCAGATAAATCGCGCCCGCGTATTGAGCCGTTGCCCGATGCGCCGGGTTTTGCCGCGCAATCTGTTTCAGGTCGGAATCCAGACCGTATATTTCGGATATACTGTTTCGGGAAGGGATGCATTTCCGCTTCATTCCCAGCGTCGAATCGGCTTCGACGGCTTCGTCGTTCCACAGGAAGCGCCGCTGTGCCGTCGCCCATGCGCTGTAGTGATACGTCTTTTCCAGCAGGGCGATATATTTCTCGGCGACCGGATAGGCACCTGTAATCAGATTGGTTTGTATAAGGCGTTTATACATCCTCGGACTCCCCTCGCCCGGCGTACTCACACCGGCTTCGAAGGCCATCTGCTGCGAAAGCGCCACGTGCCCCATCGAGAAGTATACGTCGCTCAGCATGGCGGATATGTGCGTCGCCCGGCTTTTGGGCAGGAGCAGTCCCCGCAGGCCGCTCTGGTCGAAGGCAAACATGCGGTCGCCCAGCTCGTCCTTTTCGGCAAGCGCCAGATTCAGGTAGCACTTGTACAGGTAATTGCTCATGTTGCCCTCGCACCGCTCTATCACGCGGTCCCATTGCTCCGTGCGTACGAGATAGTCCAGCTCCTTAAAAAATTCGGCTTTCAGGTTGACATAGTTTTTCATGCCAAACGCGAAGAAGCTAACTACAATGACAAGCTGGACAAGCCGCTCCGCCAGCCTGCGTCCCGGCTTGACCGGCCTCCTGCCGCGCAGCACGATGGCGAGCAGCAGCAGGACGGGCAGGCAGATCCATGAAAAGTAGATGACGATGCCCGGCTGCAGGCGGCGCGTATAATAGCCGTCGGGCAACAGCAGAAAACGGTAATCGCCTGCCCACGAACACATCACTCCCCATATCGCCAGTCCTGCAATCAGCAGCAGCGGGACAAGAAAGCCGTATGCCTGCGAGAAGCGATTCAGCAGCTCCCTGAAAAAAACGCAGACGACAAACAGAAAAGCGATCGCGCCGGCCAGCCAGAACAGTATCACGGAAACCGCCAGCGCATACGCGACGCGCATGCCTGCGGACGCGATCGGAAAGTAGAGACACAGCGCCACAAGCATCAGCAGATAAGCGATTATACCGGAATAAGAGTAGTTGAAGTCGAACAGCGGGAAAAACAGCGTGACGGCAGGCAGGAGGCTGCATACGAAAAGGTTGGCGTGAGGCGCCATCCGCCTGACCACGGCAGCGGTCAGCATGCCCGTCAGCGTGAGCAGCGCGCTCAGGGTCAGCGCACCGCAGCAGGGCAGGCAGAAGAACTGAATCATGTACGCATTGAGATATTCCACCATCCCGCCGGGCCGTTCGATAAGAGAAAGGAAATAAGACGCGGCGTGCACGAACATGTTTTCCTGATCCAGATAAAAAAAGTGATAACGCCCCCGCATCTGCAGGAACAGAAACCACGCGAGGCACACGAGCAGCCAGAAAACGGCAGACGGACGCACCGCGCGGAGAAGCGTACGGGAGCTGCCCCGCCGTTCTTCCCTGAGTGATTTTTCGTATCCCCCGGCCGGAGAACCGTATCCCCGGCGCCTGTTATTTTTTCTCATTATTATACTTTTTTGCAAAGGTATAAGTAATTTTTCTCGCAGGCAATATATTTTACCGTATCAGTGTACCGCCACCGCTGTTTATGCCGGAAGCTCCGGTTATGATCACTCTTTTTACGCCGGCGTCGATCGCGCGGAAAGCATTTTCAAGCTTGGGAATCATCCCGTCCCGAATCACGCCCGCCGCTCTGTATCGCTGAAAAAGAGCCTTGTCCATCTGCGGAATCACGCTCGCCTCGTCCCGTTCGTCACGCAGGACACCGCTTTTCTCGAAGCAGTACACCAGCGTCACGTCGAACGCTGCCGAGAGTGCTTTTGCAGTTTCGGCGGCAATCGTATCGGCATTTGTATTCAGCAGATTGCCTTTCCCGTCGTGCGTCAGGGGCGACAGCACGGGCACGATATTCTGCTGCAAAAGCATCGTCAGCAGCGCCGTATTCACGTCCTTCACGTCGCCCGCAAAACCGTAGTCGACCGTTTCGACCGGCCGTTTGACGGAGC
>JAIRZY010000102.1 GCA_031266995.1 Tannerella sp. | reverse complement strand
ATATTTTACTAACCTGTTAAAAAACGAAAGAGAATGAGCAAGTATTTACAGTATTTCAAGCAGGCGTGGAACATCATCCGGCAGGAGAAGCTGTTCAGCGGCATTTATATTGCCGGGACGGGGCTGTCGATTACGATTGTGATGGCGCTGTCGATCGTCTTCTATATCAAGATGGCGAATATCTATCCGGAGACGAACCGCGACCGCTTGCTGGTCGTCAGGACGGCGATGGAGACGTCGAAGGGCGGGGATCGAGGCGTTGCGTTCCTCTCGCCGCAAACGGTGGAGGCATGCTTCTCCGGATTGAAAAGCGCAGAGGCGGTCAGTATTGTTGTGCTCTGGCCCGGAGGCAAGTTTTTCATTCAGCCGGACGGGACGAAGGAACAGTTGAACGTCTCGCTTAAATATGTAGACGAGAACTTCTGGACGGTGTTCCCGTTCCGCTTCGTGGACGGGAAGGCGTTCGGCGAAGCGGACGTGCGGTCGGGCATCAGGACGGCAGTCATTGCCGAATCGCTGGCGCGGCGGCTGTTCGGGACGGCTGAAGCTACGGGGCGGACGTTCAGCCTCGACTTCGAGACTTACCGGGTATGCGGCGTGGTCAGGGACGTGTCGTTTCTCACCGATCATACGTATGCGCAGGTGTGGACGCCCTACACGCTCTGCCCGAATTACGAGGCGGTGTTCGACCGGACGCTGGGGCGGATGACGGTCTATATCCTCGCACCGTCGGCAGGCGGGATGGAGGACATACGCCGGGAAGTGGAGGAAAACGTCCGCCGCTATAACCTGGCGCTGGGCGACGACGTCGAGTTCAGCATCGCGGGGCAGCCCGACACGCAGTGGCAGACCGTCCTGCGTCCGGACAGGGCGGAGACGACGGTGAACTTCAGCCGGGTCGTGCTGCAATATGCGCTCGTGTTCCTCGTCCTGCTGCTGATACCGGCCGTCAGCCTGTCGGGGATGACACATTCGCGGATGGAGCGCCGGATGGCGGAGACGGGCGTGCGCCGCGCGTTCGGCGCGACGACCGGCGGACTGATGATGCAGATCGTTACGGAGAACCTGCTCTTCACGCTTCTGGGCGGCGTGGTCGGGCTACTGTCGTCCTACGCCCTGGTTGCGCTGAGCAAGGGGTGGATGATGCAGCTCATGGGGGCGAGCGTCGTTTCGACAGGCCTGTCCGACAGCGCCGGCATCGTGCTCACGCCGTCCATGCTGCTGAACTGGCCGGTACTCTTTATCGCTATCGGGATCTGCTTCGTGCTGAACCTGCTCTCGTCGCTCGTCCCGGCGTGGAATCATGCGCGACGCGGAATTATTCATTCATTAAACAAGTAAATCATAAATCGTCATGCTAACATCCATCTTGAAACAAATCCTGAACCAGCGGCGGAGCAACGCCTGGATTGCAGCGGAACTGGTGCTCGTGTTCTGCCTCGTCTGGTACATTGCCGACTACCTGTTCGTTTACGGCTACAACCTGAGCATCCCCGGCCACAACGATCTGCGCCATGCCTGGCAAATCACGCTGGGAGAATATCCCCCGAATTATCCCCAGTACCGCGAAAGCGAAAGCACGGACGAAGCGCGCGAGGCGAACTTCGAGCGCATACTCCAGGCGCTGCGCGACGCGCCCGGCATCGAAGCCGTCGCCGTGCTGTCCGCCCGCACCGAGCCGGCGTCGGCCAGCTACATGGGACGCTCGCTGCAAAGCGCGGAGGACAGCACGCTGTTCGCGCCCGGGCAGCAGATCGACGCCGATGCGCGGGACGACTTCTTCCGCGTCTTTGCCCACACGACCGACGGGGGCAGGACGGTAGCATCGTCGCGTGACTTCGACCTCAGTAATCCCCGCGGCGTCGTCATCACCCGCTCCGTCGCCGACCGCCTCTTCCCGGACGGCAGCCCGGCCGTCGGGCGGACGGTGCTTTACCGGAAGGAGCCGTACACCGTCACCGGCGTCGTCGATAATGTGAAGCGCTTCGACTACCTGCGGCCGCAGAGCACGTTTTACATGTTCTCCGACCGCCACCGCGCCGCCAGCCTGCCGGACGCCGTCATCGCCGTCCGCAGCCGTCCGTCGGCGGGGAAGTCATTCGGCGAAAACTTCAAACTGGAAATGACCGACCGCCTGCAGGCGGGAAATTTCTACCTGAGAAGCGTCGTTGCCTACGCGGACATCGCCGAAGCGACGAAGGAAATGTTCGGCATCAGTAAAGACGTGCGCGTCCGCACGTACCTGATGGCGTTCTTCCTGCTGAATATCCTGCTCTGCGTGACGGGCACGTTCCGTTACCGCGTCAATATGCGCCGCGAGGAAATCGGCACGCGCCGGGCGCTCGGCGCCAGCTCGTCCGGCGTGCGCAACGCCCTGCTGCTGGAAGGCCTCTGCCTGCTGACCGCGGCCATGCTGCCGGCTATCGTAATGGAATACCAGTTCGTCCGCGCCGGACTGATCGAAACGCTGGGCAAAAACGTAAACGAAGCCGGCCTCTACCTGCCCGACCGCACGCATCTTCGCTTCCTGATCACGAACGCTGTCACGTGGGTGATCATGGCTGCCGTCATCGTTGCCGCCATCTGGCTTCCCGCCCGCCGCGCCGCCGCCCTGCCACCCGCCGAAGCACTGCACTATGAATAATTTCAGAATATCTACATTCGCTGATTCCCTGCGGGAATTTCCGGGAGACTTTCGCCCATTGCGTGCTGACGTCCCGGAATTTGCCTGTCGCCGGTTCCGGTTGTATTCGGAACGGTCGACAGCCCCCTACCGCGCCGCCCCTGTCCTGCAAGGGACTGTCAACAGGTTGTCCCCCAACGGGGCGAGCGGTTCGGGTGCAGCGTTGAATAATCGCATTACCAATTAAACCTATAAAAAAACAAAGAGAATGAGCAAGTATTTACAGTATTTCAAGCAAGCCTGGAACATCATCCGGCAGGAGAAGCTGTTCAGCAGCATTTACATCGTCGGTACCGGGCTGTCGATCACGGTAGTCATGGTGCTGTCGATTGTCTTCTACATCAAGATTGCAAACATCTACCCCGAGACGAACCGTGACCGCCTGCTGGTCGTCAAAAGCGCGCTGGGGAAAGAGGCAAAGACAAACAGCCAGTATAGCTCGAGCCTCGCATACAGCGTTGTCGAGACGTGTTTCCTTTCGCTGGAAAGCGCAGAAGCGGTCAGCGCCGTGCTGGACACCTGGCACGAGGAAGGGCGCGTACAGCCGGAGGGCAGTCGCGACCAGTGGCCCGTGACGGTAAAACACGTCGACACGAACTTCTGGACCGTCTTCCCGTTCCGTTTCATCGACGGGAAGCCGTTTACCGAAGCCGACATGCAGTCGGGCATCCGGACCGCCGTCATTGCCGAATCGCTCGCCCGGCGGCTTTTTGGGACAGCCGACGCCACAGGCCGGACGGTGAGCCTCAACTTCCGGCAGTACCGGGTGAGCGGCGTCGTCCGGGACGCATCCCCCGTCACCGCACAGACGTATGCGCAACTGTGGCTCCCCTACACCCTCATGGATTACAGGAATGGCGCCGGCCCCGGCAATTTAATGGGTAGCATGATCGTTTATATCCTCGCGCCTTCGGCCGGGAGCGTGGAGCAGGTACGGCAGGAGGCGATTGCGAACATCAACCGGCTCAATCAGTCGCTGGACGGCGTGGAGTTTAGCATACTCGGACAGCCCGACCGGCAATGGCAGTCCATCTTCCGCTTCTGGTCGAACAATGAGCCGGAGTTCGGCATCATCCTGTGCCAGTATGCCCTCATCTTCCTGCTTCTGCTGTTCGTGCCGGCGGTCAGCCTGTCGGGAATGACCGATTCGCGCATGGAACGCCGGATGACGGAAATCGGCATACGCCGCGCTTTCGGCGCCCGCGTCGGCGGCCTGATGACGCAAATCATCGCGGAAAACCTGCTTTTCACGCTCATCGGAGGCGTCGTCGGCCTGCTGTCTTCCTACGTGATCATCCTGCTCGGGCGGAGCTGGATTATGGAAATCGGACAATCGTTCGTACCCCGCACCGTCGAAGGCACCGAAGTAATCCTCTCGCCCCAGATGCTGCTGAACCTGCCCGTCTTCGCCATTGCCCTGGCGATCTGCTTCGTGCTCAACCTGCTTTCATCACTCATTCCCGCCTGGCGCAACGCACGCAGGGAAATCATTCATTCGTTAAACGCTAAACCATAAATCGACATGTTAAAATCCATCTTCACACAAATCCTGAACCGCAAGCGCAGTAATACGTGGCTCGTCGTGGAATTGCTGCTCGTCTTTTTCCTGACATGGTTCATCACCGACTACCTGTTCGTCCTCATCTACAATCAAAACATCCCCGACGGCCGCGACCTGCGACATGCGTGGCAGGTCGTGCTCGACGAATACCCGGACACGCATCCCCAGTACAGCGCCGACGAAAACACGGCGGAAGCCCGCGAAGCCA
>JAIRZY010000093.1 GCA_031266995.1 Tannerella sp. | reverse complement strand
GCTCGACTCGCCGATTGCCGCCTTCGATGCGGCCATCCTCGTCTCCGAGAACCCCGAAACGCGAACCTCCGCCTCCATCGCCAAACGCAACCTGATGCGCGTGGATCTCGAAGGGGTGGGACGCCCCTTCATACAGGGGCATCTGATTAATAACCCGAACGTCACCGACGACGAACTCAAGGCCATGAACCTGCCCGTTCACGACCGGCATCCCACACCCTCGCCCGACCCGGTGGAAGCGCCTGAACTCGAGCCTTCATCCGGAACCGCCGGCGTCATCAACCTTAAATTCCGCAGGGTAGCCGGACGCGCCAAGCCGCAGGGCGTAAAGACCATCGAAATCTGCATGACCGTCAACGACAGCCCCGCCCCGCCCGAAGAATGGACGGAACTCCACGAAAGCGTCCTCGTCACCCGTTCGCCCCTCCGCATCACCCGCAACGGAAAAGAACGTAGCAAATGGCTCCACCTCGCCGGACGATGGATCAACACCCGCGGCGTCAAAGGCCTCTGGAACGAAATCCACAGCATCGTCATCCCATAAAAACAGCTGCGATGTACCGTAAAAGTGCCCGTCAGGACATTCCTGTCAATAGAGAAATCAACCGGCCTGTTTATTGCCCGTCAGGGCATTCATTTCTTCCCTGTTCATCCCCAAAAGGAAATAATAGCAATAAAATCGCGTACCGCCTCTTTCTTCTTCCTCTCCGGGGGAACCCTATCAATAGAAAAACGGATGTCGCTCATCGGTCATTCCCTGATTCATAAATAAGAGATGAATACCCTGCAAGCAATAAAGCGGTTCTGTTGATCTTCTATTCATAACTTATAATTCTATTGATATAAACGCCCTGACGGGCAATTAAGCCGAAATACCGCAGGCGGTATAACATGGGGATTGCGGACTTGACCCGCAATGAAGGGCGCCATTCTGCTTGCAGTACCCATACAAAACGCTATGGAACCTGTTTTCATATTTTAAGCGCATTGCGCAAAGCACAAAAAGAACGCGCACGACACGGGACGGGGTTCCCTGCCCCACTTCCGCATCATGCGCGCGTAAAAAAAAAAGAATTTGAAAATGCTCTATATCATTCGCTCGATGTTCCAGACGAAGGCGCGGAGGCCGAGCTGGTCTGTGTGTTCGTCCATCCGGTGCAGGGCGTCCAGGAGCGAGTCTACTTTCTCATCGTCCACGATTGTTATGATGGCGGCGTTCATTGCAGGCCAGGCGTGACTGCCGTAGTGCGGGTCGCCTTTGCGGGTGCCGCGGCCCTGTACCTGCTCTATGCGCGTAAAACCCCGGCAGTTCATCCGGTCGAGCAGCGCGACGACCTGCTCGTTATGGGCCTGGTCAAAAGTTATCAGTATTGATTTCATTCGATTTTTATGTTTAATGATTATTCATCTCGTTTTCTTTGGTTTTGTGATTCTGTGCTTGTGGGCCTGGTAATAATCGTCCAGTTCGCGTTTGCGGCGCAGTTTGCGGCGCTGGCGCTTGATGCCGACTCCGGCAAACATGCAAAACAGTACGGGGACGAGAATCAGCGTCAGCACGGTCGATATCGTCAGGCCGCCGATTACGGCGATGCCCATCGGACGCCACATCTCGGCGCCCTGGCCCGTGCTTACGGCCATTGGGATCATGCCGAGGATGGTCGTCATCGTCGTCATCAGCACGGGGCGCAGACGGCTTTTGCCTGCCGTAATCACCGAATTGATGATGGCCAGTCCCCGTTCGCGGCAGAGCGTCGTGTAGTCGATCAGCACGATGCCGTTCTTCACGACGATGCCGATCAGCATAATCGCGCCCAGGAGGCTCATCACGCTCAGCGTCGTACCGGTCAGGAAGAGCGCCATGAGCACGCCGCTGACCGCAAACGGCACGGAGAACATGATTATGAACGGGTACGTAAGCGATTCGAACTGTGCCGCCATCACGATAAATACCAGTGCAATGATCAAAAGGGCCAGCACGCCCAGGTCGCTGAACGATTCCTGCTGGTCTTCGTACGTGCCGGCTACCTGCACGTTGACGCCGGGCGGCAGTTCCATCCTGTCCAGCACCGCCTTGCCCTGTGCGACGATGTCGCCCAGCGCGGCGCCCGATATGACGGCCGAGACGGTTACGATGCGCTGGCGGTCTTTCCGCTCGATTGTGGGCGGCGCAAAGCGCTCGACGACCGTGCCCAGTTCCTTCACGCGGAGCGCCCGTCCCTGGCTGTTGTAAACGAGGATATTTTCGATGTCATCCAGCGACGTCCGGAACTCCGGGGCATAGCGGACGACGATGTCGTACTCGTCCCCGTCCTCGCGATAGCGTGAGGCAATCGCGCCGTTGATACGGTTGCGCAGGTACGTTCCTGCCGTCGACAGGTTTAGCCCGTGCACTGCCAGCTTTTCCCGGTCGAAATCGACCTGGTACTCCGGCAGGTAGTCGCCGCGGCTGATGTTTACTTCCGTAACGCCCTTAATCGTGAAAAGTCCCTGTCGCAATTCGCCGGCGATGCGGTCTGTTTCGGTCATGTCATAGCCGTAAACCTCGAAATCGGCCGTCGTCTGCGTGCCCATTCCGCCGTTGCTGCCGCCGGCTATCACCTGCATCTTGCTAAATTCGGGATAGGCCTTCAGGTCTTCGCGCATCAGATCCGAGATTTCCATCATCGTGCGCTTCCGGTCTCCCGGGTCTAAAAGGCGCAGGTTAAAGGATATAATATGTGAGCCGTTGTCCTGCATCGAGGCGAAGATGTTGTCCGAGCTTGCCTGTCCCACGCGGTAGTTGCACACCAGTATCTCGGCGCCGTACTTCCGCATCCATTCCTTCGTCACACGGTCGGCCATTTCCTGCGTCCGTTCCTTGCGTGTGCCAATGGGCATCTCGAGGGTTGCCGAAATCGACGCATTATCCTGTGTCGGGAAGAACTCCGTACCGATATTGCCCGCCAGCATGACGCTGAGTACGAAAAAGCCGAGGCACGCTGCCACGACGGTCTTCCGGTGGCGGACAGCCCAGTTCAGCAGGCGCGAATACGCCGTGTCGAGGCAGTCCAGCGCCACCTGTATCGGATGATAAAACATCCGGAATGCCTTCGAGGGCCTTTTCTGCAGACGAAGCATCTGCGAGCTGAGCATCGGCGTCAGCGTCAGCGAGCATACCAGCGAGATGACCATAATCGTACACATCATCCAGCCCAGCTGCTTGAAAAGCACGCCCGTCATGCCCGTTATCATCGTCAGCGGGAAGAAGACGGCAAGCATCGTGAGCGTCGAGGCGATAACGGAAACGGCGACTTCGTTCGTACCGTGTACAGAGGCCTGCTTCGGGTCCGAGCCGCGCTCGATGTGCGTTGTCACGTTTTCGAGCACCACAATCGCATCGTCCACCACCATGCCGATCGAAATCGAGAGCGCGGAGAGCGATATGATATTAATCGTATTGCCCGTGATGGCGAGGTAGATAAACGAGGCGATGAGCGAGAGCGGAATCGTGATGGAAATAATCAGCGTCGCCCGCCAGCGTCCCAGGAAGAGGAACACGACCAGCACGACGAAGAGCAGGGCATAAAGCACCGTTTCCGTCAGGCTGTCGATCGTATTGACGATGTTATCCGACGTGTTGTTGATAATTCCCAGCTTCACGTCCGACGGCAATCCGGCCTGCAGCGCCGGCAGCATGGCAAGCACCTTGTTCGATATCTCGACCGAGTTGGCGCCGGACTGCTTCTGTACGATAATCATGGCGCCCTGCTTGCCGTTCGTGTAGGATTCCTGCGCCCGTTCTTCCACGGTATCGACAATCCTCGCCACGTCGCGCAGATAGATATTGGCGCCGTTATAGCTGCCGACGACGATGTCCTGCAACTGCCGCGAGTCCTTGAACTCGCCTTCCACGCGCAGCGCATACGTCTCCGAGCCGATGTCGAAGTTGCCGCCGGGTATGTTGCGGTTTTCGGCTCCGACAATCGCGCTGATTGCTTCAATCGTCAGGTTGTAGGCTTCCAGCCGGTTCGGGTCGCAGTACACCTGAATCTCGCGCTTCGGCGCTCCGGCTATCGAAACCGTTCCGACGCCCGGAATGCGTGCCAGCGGGTTGGCCACGTCGTCGTCCAGTATCTTGTAGAGCGCCGCCTGACTTTCTTCCGCCTGCACCGAAAGCAGGAGAATCGGAATCATATCGGTGCTGAACTTGAAGATAATCGGCGTCTCCGCCTCGTCGGGCATCGACGACGATATCATGTCCAGTTTGTCGCGCACGTCGTTGGTCAGCACATCAATGTCGTACCCGTACTCAAATTCCAGCACCAGCAGCGACAGGTTCTCCGACGAGCGCGACGTGATATGCTTCAGGTTGCTCACCGTATTCAGCACATTTTCCAGCGGTCGCGAGACGTTGTTTTCTATATCGCCCGCGCTCGCACCCGGATAGGCCGTCATCACCATAATGACGTTCGTATCAATATCCGGCAACAAATCGACCGGCAGCTTCGTGTACGAGTACAATCCGAACAGCACGATCGCTGCAAAGCACAATGCAGTCATAATCGGTCTTTTGACCGCTCCTTCATATAAACTCATGTTTTTATTATCCCAGATTAATGAATTTGGAACACTGCGTCCAAACTCGGATTATTACTATTTCTCTACCTCCACTTCGATTCCGTCGAGCAACCGCGCCTGACCGGCTACAACTACCTCGGCATTATCGCCGACGCCGGATATCAGTTCGTACGTCTCGCCCATCCGGCGTCCCAGCTCGACCTTGTTGTAGGACACCTTCCCGGCGTCGTAAACAAAGACGTAACGGTCGCCCGACCCGGCCTGCTTGATAATTGCGCGATCCGGCACGACTACGTGGTCAATGACGCCGAAATCGACCGTCACGCGGGCAAACATCCCCGGCCTGACGCGCATGTCCGCATTGTCCAGGCGCACCTCGACGGGGAACGTGCGGGTCGCCGGATTGATCGTCGGATAAATCAATTCTACCCGTCCCTTGAACACTTCGTCGTCATACACATCCAGCCGTATATCTACCTGCGCTCCCTTCCGTATCTTCGTGAAATACGTCTCCGAGACATTCAGAATCAGCTTGACGGGCACTACCTGTTCGACCGTCAAAATCGGCATCACGCCCGAATACATGTCGCCGCCGTCGTAGTTGCGCGCCGTCACGATGCCGTTGAGGGGGCAGAGCAGCGCCGTATTTTCCTGCGTGTTCCTGTAAGACGTCTCGCGCACTTCAAGCGCCATCTTTGCCGCATCCCATTCGGATTTCGAGATGCCGCCGACCTTATAAAGCTCGTCAATCCTGCGGAACTCGACCTTCTGGTTTTCGAGCTGCAGTTCGAGCTGCCTCAAATTCGCCGCATCCATCTGCACCAGTTTCTGGCCTTTCGCGACGCGGTCGCCTACTTCGACAAATATCTGCGAGATGCGGACGGGCATAGCCGGCGCAATATTGTTTTTCACTTCCGCCTCTACCGTTGCCGTATATTCCTGCGTCTGGAGAACCGACTGCAGCCGGACTCTTTCCAGTTTGACAACAGGCTTTTCCTCAACCTTCTCAACTTCCGCCTTTTCATTCCGGCCGGAACATGCAGCCAGCAGGACTGCACCCATCAACACTACTAATTGAATACTCTTTTTCATATATACCTTTTATTAATTTTATTCTATCACTTTGTCATTAATATCCCAAGACCTGTTCCAGATCGGCTTTTGCCGTCAAATAGTCAAAAACCGACTGGTTGTACGTAAGCTGCGTCTGCGTCAGGGCGACCTCCGAATCATTCAGTTCCAGAATCGTGCCTTTCCCGACCTCATAACGTTTCTGCGCTATCAAGCGTCCCTTTTCCGCCTGCAGGATGCTTTCCTTGTTGCTGAGAACCTGTTCGGCGCTGGCGGCCATATTATCCAGATAGCTCTGAACCTTCATGTTCAGCATCCGTTCCGTATTCAGGCGCGTCTCCGCCATCTGGCGAAGCCGAATCTTAGCCTGCCGGATTTTCGGCGCATTGCTTGCCTTATACAGAGGCACGGTCAACGACAGTCCGATCGTGGAATAGGGGAACCAGTTGTATTGAGATATCTTGAAATCTTCACTCTGCGACGTGTACATATAATTAAACGACGCGCCGAGCACCGGCATGTAATTGCTTTTTTGCAGCTTCAGGTTCTGATCCAGCATCGTTGTGTTCAAATCCAGCTGCCGCAAGTCCGTATTTTCATCGAGCGAATAGGTCCTGCCGTTCAATTCGTCTTCAAACAGCATTTCTTCATAGCCTTTCAGGTTGCCGACAATCTCAAGCCGGATATCCTTGTCGATGCCCATCAGGACTTTCAGCTGCAGCCGCGCGAGGTTCACGCCGTTGCGGGCGGACACGACGTTCGGCCCAAGGCTGCGTACCTGAACATCCGCGCGGATCTTGTCGTATTCGCTGACCAGCCCCTGCTTGAACATTTCGTTGACAACATTGAAATTAGCCTCCGCCTGCGTGTAGCTTTTCAGCAGCACGTCGTAACTATCCTGTGCCAGCAAGAGCTGGTAATATGCCTTTGTCACCTGATTAACCATCCCCAGCCTCGAAGAACGGGATTTCTCGACAGCCAGCTCAACATCCGTTTTTGTCAGGTTAATGCTCCGATACAGCGCCGGGGCAAACACGGGAAGGCTGACCACCAGACCTCCGTTGTACGAGTTACTCGTACCAACCTGAATCGACTGGCTTACTCCTCCAAATTCCATGACCATGGTCTGTTTCTTCAGCGTCCTCGTATAGGCGCCCGACAGGGAGGCTTCCGGGAAAAGGCCGGCGTAGGCTTCCTTGCTTGCCTCTTTTTTCAGCTCAATCTCCATTCCCGCAACGATAA
>JAIRZY010000057.1 GCA_031266995.1 Tannerella sp. | reverse complement strand
GAGAATAATCTCCGCGGCACGATGTGCTATCCGGCACAGACGGGACAGACGACGTTTCGCGATGCGATTAATTTCTGCACCCGGCATCACCCGTGGGTGACGTTCGGCTGCGACCTGGTCTTGGGCACTCCGACCGACCGGGTGATGACGCTCCGGGAGAGGTTCTTCCTGCCCGCATATCTTAAAGACATTTTCGACCGGACGGAAGTAGAACGCGACGGCACGATGCTGCCTCTGGTCTTAAAAGTCAACGTCCTTTCCGAAAAAACGCAGGAGCCGGAAAAAACGCCGCCCTTCCCGACGTCTCCCCTCTTCTGCTTCACGCTCTTTTTCGTTGTCGTCGCATGGCTGACGTGGCGCGAGTGGCGAAGGAAGGCACATTACCGATGGCTGGACGGCACGCTGTTTTTTATGGCCGGGACGGCGGGATGCATCCTGTTCTTCCTGAGCTTCATTTCCGTGCATCCAAGCCTGTTTCCCAACATTTCGCTGCTATGGCTGCACCCTCTTCATCTGGCAGGAGTGATATTCTTTTCCGTAAAAAAGTTTAATACGCTGGCTTATTCGTATCATTTTATTAATTTTGCGACAATTTTCGGAATGTCTGTCGCGTGGATTTTCGTCGCGCAGCATTTCAATATCGCCTTCACGCCTTTGATTGCCGCTCTTTTGTTGCGGTCGGGATGGGCGTTAGTAAGAAAAAAAGTTATTTGACGAACGGACAGGAATGAGAAAATTTATAACATCACTGATAACCGTACTGGTTGTCACAAATCTGCAGGCACAGCGCCATCATGCACCGAAACTGGTCGTATGCATCACGATCGACCAGTTGCGGGGCGATTATCTCGAATATTTTAAAAACTCGTTCGGCGAACGCGGTTTCAAGCGCCTGCTGAACGATGGCGTGGTTTACAACCATGTGCAGTTTGAATTTTCAAATATTGATCAGGCCAGCTCGTTCGCCACGCTCTTCACCGGTTCAAACCCCTGCTACCACAGCATCACCGGAATAAAACGGTACGACTTCGACAAGGAACTGGAAACATCCTGCCTCTACGATGCACACTATCTCGGCAATTACACGCACCAGAACTTCTCCCCGAAAAACCTTTTAAGCTCGACGATCGGCGACGAATTGAAAATCGCATCCAAAGGCTCCGCCCTCGTCTATTCGATTGCACCCGAAGCGGAATGTGCCGTTTTATCCGCCGGACATGCGGCCGACGGAGCCTTCTGGCTCGACAATTATAACGGAAAATGGGCGACTACGACTTTCTATAAAAACATCCCGGCGTACGTGGACAAACTGAATATCGGAACCGAATCCCTCTCTTCGCGGCTGCCGGCCGTCTCGTGGACGCCCCTGTTGCCGGCAGACAGCTACGATGCACTGCCTTACATAGCCGGCAAAAAACCGTATCAGTATAAATTCAACGAAAAAGAAGTCGGATGTTATCCGCGTTTCAAGACTTCCCCCTTCATCAATCAGGAAGTATGCACCCTCGCCGCACAGTTCATAAACACCGGAGGAATGGGAACGCATCAGACGCCGGATCTGCTCGCCGTCACGTTCTACGGCGGCAATTTCCTGGACGTTCAGGATAAAACCTATACGCAGGAAGTGCAGGACATCTATTTCCGGTTAGACAAAAACATTGCGGAACTGCTTGATGTGATAGACAAAAAAGTCGGGCTGAACAACGCACTCGTTGTCGTGACGGGAACGGGCTACTACACCGATACGGAAATCCCCCTCGACGGAGACGCTTCTGCCGGAGGGACCTTCCACCCGAAACGCTGCACCGCCCTGCTGAACATGTATCTGATGGCTATCTACGGCCAGAAAAACTGGGTCAGAGGATACTACAACCGGCAGATTTTCCTGAACCGCAAAACGATTGAAGACGAAAAGGCAGACCTTCACGCCATACAAAGCAAGGCCGCAGAATTTATCGCCGAGTTCAGCGGCGTGCAGCAGGTGACGACAGACCTGTCGCTAAGAGCCGGCGAATGGAACGAAGGCAGCGCAACACTCCGCTACGGAACGCACCACTTGGGTCGTGGAGACCTCATCGTCGAACTCCAGCCGGGCTGGGGCATCGAAGACGACGCCACGGGACAAAAAGCCGGCGCGAAACGTAACAATGCCGTTATTACCCCTTTAATATTCATAGGCCACAACCTTAAACCGAAACGCATCGAACGTTCCGTCTATGCAACGGAAATAGCTCCGACCATCACGAATGCCCTGCGTATCCGTGCACCCAACTCATGCAGCGACCTGCCACTGTCCGAGATAAAATAAAAACGCATATAAACAATTTACAAAATACAATAAAATGGGATTTAATGATATATTGACAAAGTTGTTCGGCAACAAGTCACAACGGGATTTAAAGGAAATCACTCCTTACGTAGAAAAAATAATAGCTGTTTACCCGTCCGTAGAAGCCCTCTCGAATGACGAATTACGGGCTAAAAGCGACGAGACACGAGAGAAAGTACAGGGTTACGTATCCGAAGAAAAAGCTAAGATTGCGTCTTTGCGCGAAGGCATTGACGACAAGCCCCTCGAAGAACGCGAAGCGATATGGGCCGAGGTCGATAAGATAGAAAAAGATATCATGGAGCGTCTCGAAGCCGTACTCGAAGAAGTGCTGCCCGAAGCGTTCGCTATCGTGAAAGAAACGGCACGCCGCCTGACGGAAAACGAAACGGTCGAAGTGACGGCAAACGATTTCGACCGCGACCTCGCCACTTCGCACGACTTCGTCGAAATCAAAGGCGACAAGGCCCTCTATCACAACCACTGGGTCGCCGGAGGTACGGAAATCAAATGGGACATGGTACACTACGACGTTCAACTGTTCGGAGGTGCGGTTCTTCACAAAGGTAAAATCGCCGAAATGGCAACCGGCGAAGGAAAAACACTGGTGGCAACACTGCCCGTCTTCCTGAACGCACTGACGGGCAACGGCGTGCACGTCGTGACCGTGAACGACTATCTCTCGAAACGCGACTCCGAATGGATGGGGCCTGTCTATATGTTCCACGGCCTGTCGGTCGATTGCATCGACAAGCATAAGCCGAACTCCGACGAACGCCGCAAAGCTTACCTTGCGGATATCACGTTCGGGACAAACAACGAATTTGGCTTCGACTACCTGCGCGACAACATGGCGATCAGCCCCAAGGACCTGGTACAGCGCAAGCACAACTACGCCATCGTCGATGAGGTTGACTCCGTATTGATTGACGATGCCCGTACGCCTTTGATTATCTCCGGCCCGGTGCCTAAAGGCGAAGACCAGCTCTTCGAAGAATACCGTCCGAACGTAGAGATCGTCGTGAATGCACAGAAGCACTTATGCACCAAACTGCTGACCGAAGCCAAGCAGAAAATGGCCGGCGAAGACAAAAAAAACCAGGAAGAAGGGGCGCTCGCTCTTTTCCGCTCGTATAAGGGTCTGCCGAAAAACAAAGCGCTTATCAAATACCTGAGCGAACAGGGCATCAAATCGGCCATGCTGAAAACCGAGGAGTTTTATATGCAGGACAATATGCGGCAAATGCACGTCGCCACCGACGAACTCTATTACGTCATCGACGAAAAGCACAATTCCATCGAGTTGACGGACAAAGGGATTGATTTGCTGACCGGCAGGTCGGACGACCCGCAGTTCTTCGTCCTGCCCGATATCGCATCGGAACTCTCGCAGGTTGATAATATGGATTTATCGAACGAAGATAAACAGACGAAAAAGGACGAGATGCTCGCCAATTACTCCGTAAAAAGCGAACGCGTACACACGGTGAACCAGTTGCTCAAAGCCTACTCGCTCTTTGACCTCGACGATGAATATGTCGTCATCGACGGCCAGGTGAAAATCGTCGATGAACAGACGGGACGTATCATGGAAGGACGCCGCTATTCCGACGGACTGCATCAGGCAATAGAAGCCAAGGAACGCGTGAAAGTGGAAGCGGCTACGCAAACGTTCGCAACAATCACGCTGCAGAACTATTTCCGCATGTATCACAAGCTCGCCGGCATGACCGGTACGGCAGAAACCGAAGCCGGTGAGTTATGGAACATTTATAAGCTCGACGTAGTCGTCATACCGACCAATAAACCCATCTCGCGGACGGATATGAATGATCGTATCTATAAAACAAAACGCGAGAAATACAATGCGGTGATAGAGGAAATAAGCCGTCTGGTCGCTGCCGGCCGGCCGGTACTTGTCGGGACAACGTCGGTTGAGATCTCCGAACTGCTGAGCCGCATGCTTAGAATGCGCAATATATCGCATAATGTACTGAACGCAAAACTGCATCAGAAAGAGGCTGAAATCGTCGCACAGGCGGGGCAGTCCGGCATGGTCACGATTGCAACCAACATGGCCGGCCGCGGTACGGACATCAAGCTGTCGCCGGCCGTGAAAGAAGCGGGCGGTCTGGCCATTATCGGCACCGAGCGTCACGAAAGCCGCCGCGTAGACCGTCAGCTTCGCGGACGTTCCGGACGTCAGGGCGACCCGGGTTCTTCGGTCTTCTACGTATCTCTCGAGGATGACCTGATGCGCCTTTTCGCTACGGAAAAGATCGCCGGACTGATGGATCGCATGGGATTTAAAGAAGGGGATGTGCTGGAAGCCGGCATGTTGAGCAAGTCCGTCGAACGCGCTCAGAAGAAAGTGGAAGAAAACAACTTCGGCATCCGCAAACGGCTGCTCGAATACGACGATGTGATGAACTCGCAGCGTAACGTAATCTATACGCGCCGCCGTCATGCCCTGATGGGAGAGCGCATCGGCCTCGACGTCATGAACACCCTCTACGACGCGTGTGCCGTCATTACGGAACAGAATGAAGGGGGCGATTACGAAGCGTTCAAAATGGAACTTTTCCGCACGCTTGCGTTAGACAGCCCGGTGTCGCCGGACGACTTCAAGGGGATGAACGCAGAAAAGCTGACGGAGGAAGTGTTCGACGGCGCGCTCGAACTTTTCAAACGCCACATGGACCGGATGGCGCAGGTCGCAAACCCCGTCATCCGTCAGGTGTACGAGAACCAGGGTTCCATGTACGAAAATATCCTGATACCGGTTACGGACGGCAAGAAAATGTACAACATCTCCTGTAACCTGAAAGAGGCGTACGATACGGAAGCGAAAGCGATAACGAAATCATTCCAGAAATCAATCGTGCTCCACATGATTGACGAGGCATGGAAAGAACACCTCCGCGAAATGGACGACCTGCGCAACTCCGTACAAAACGCAAGCTACGAAAACAAAGATCCGCTGTTGATTTACAAACTGGAAGCATACAACCTGTTCAAGGCAATGGTCGAAAGCATGAACCGCAAAACCGTTTCGATTCTGATGCGCGGACAGATACCGGTGCGGGACGAGGCCGAAGAACGGCGCGTACAGGTAAGCCAGGCTGCTCCCGAACGTCGCACGGACCTTAGCCGTTACCGTACCCAGAAAGACGACGTCGGACAAAGTCGCGGTGGCCGTGGCGGTGGCGGCGGTGGGAACAATGTCTATCCGCAGGGACAGCGTCCGCCTGTTGGCCCCCAGCAACAGCCCAAAGAACCTGTGCGCGTGGAAAAACATGCCGGGCGCAACGATCCCTGCCCCTGTGGAAGCGGCAAGAAATATAAAAACTGTCACGGAAAAGGCTTGTGAATCTTTCTATCCGAAAAGCAGATACTGATGACTGTTCTCTGATACGGGATCTCGCGTCCCGTATCTGGGAACCTGCCTACGGCGCGATTCTGTCAAAAGAACAGTTAGTCTATATGTTTGAGATGATGTATTCTACGGATAGCATACGCAGGCAAATCACCGAAATGCAGCACCGGTATTTCATCGTCTATGCGGACGGACTGCCGGCCGGCTATCTTTCTTACGAGACGAAGTCCGGCGATACGTATGTTTTCCAAAAAATATATGCTGTTCCCGAATTTCACGGCAAAGGCGTGGGGCGCTATATGGTAGAACAGGTTATTTCCCGCCTCAGGGATATTCATCCGCAACCCTTTACCGTCGAATTATACGTTAACCGCGGGAATCCCGCTGTGGGATTTTACGAACATATCGGTTTCGCAAAGTCCGGCACACGGGATCATCCCATCGGTAACGGCTATTACATGAACGATTACATCATGTCGATGAAAGTCGATACGCCTATTTCATAATGA
>JAIRZY010000011.1 GCA_031266995.1 Tannerella sp. | reverse complement strand
GTTTTCGGGTCAACGATATATCCGCTGTTGAAAATTCCATTACTCTCTGCGTCATATAAACATCCCTGCAACTGCAAAACTTCCTGAAATTGGCGACACATATACATTTCCCAACTGCGAACGGGCAGTTTTAGCTTCTCTGCCACGGTTACATTTTTGCGATGAAATTTTTCGGCACGGCTCACATTGAATGTATCGGGATAATGAATTGTAATCGTCCCGACGGTTGCGGTTTTCCATGCTTTTGTATTGTATTTTATGGGACTGGCGAAAACGATTTTTCCATCGTCTTCTCCGGCAATGAATGTAAATATCCGGCCGAGTTCATTATCATTAAGCCAGGCAAGCATCAGGGCGTACTGCGAAGGGGCAACGGGGTAGAGGTTGATTAGCTGTCCGCGGTAGTAATGCCTTACCGTATCTTTGTCTTCCATTCCCTGCAGCCAGGTAAAATAGCTGCAGTTGAACTCATAATTATCTCTATCCACTAAAGTTGTGTCCAGTTCTCCCCTGTCAATACTTTTTAACAAGCTGTCCAGCGAAGATATAATTCGGCCGGTTACATCGTCCGGCAGTCTGGAATGAAACTGTTCCGCTACCGTAACTGTTTTTTGTTGTGCGCTTACAATGCCGGCAGATAACAGCATTGCTGCTGCGAGCGCAAGGACTGTCTTTCCTTCCGCCCGGCATGTCTCTGTTAAAACCTTGCATACATTCTTCTGTCTGAATTTTTTAATCATACATATAATATTTATTATTTTCTCAAAATCGTGAGAACAGCTTCTTCCTGCCTCAGGAATATTTCCTGCACGCAAAGATAACTCTTTTCTTTCTGTCCGGTCATTTACTTTCGGCCGGATTTACCGACCGGATACTTGCGTGTTCGCTTCTTTTAAATCCCGAATCTTTGAATCCTTAAATCTTTGAATTACCTTTGCCGGGAGAAACAAACTGTATATAAAAAGATGAAAACAAAAGCAATCAGACTGTATGGCAGGAACGACCTGCGGATGGAGGCGTTCGAGTTGCCGCCCGTCGGCGACGACGGCATACTGGCGCGCGTCGTGTGCGACAGTATCTGCATGTCGTCCTTCAAGGCGGCGCACGAGGCGGATACGCACCGGCGGGTGCCGCGCGACGTCGCACAGCATCCCGTTATCATCGGGCACGAATTTGCCGGCGAGCTGGTCGAAGTCGGCGCCAAGTGGCAGGACACGTTCCATGCCGGCGACAAATTCTCCATCCAGCCGGCGCTCAACGATCCCGACGGTCCGGTCGGCATCCTGAGCGCGCCGGGTTATTCCTATCCGTACATCGGCGGCGACGCTACGTATGTGCTCATCCCCGACGCAGTGATGGCAAACGGTTGCCTGCTTCCCTACGCGGGCGAGGGCTTCTATCCGGCCTCTCTCGCCGAGCCGCTCTCGTGCGTCATCGGCGCCATGCACGCCTGCTATCACACCACTCCCAGCTCGTATGCGCACCGGATGGATATCCGCGACGGTGGCTGCATGGCGATTCTCGCCGGCGTCGGGCCGATGGGACTGGCGGCTGTCAACTACGTCATCCACCGCACAGACCGCAGGCCCTCGATGCTCATCGTCACCGACATCGACCAGGCGCGCCTCGACCGCGCACGCATGCTCTACAGCCCGGACGAGGCCGCGCGCAACGGCATACGGCTCGAATACGTCAATACCTCCGCCATGCCCAACCCGGTAGCGACGCTCCGCGCGATGACGCCGCTGGGCGCGGGATACGACGAGGCGTTCGTCTTCGCCCCCGTCGCCGCGATCGTCGAACAGGCCGACGGCCTCCTCGCCGTCGACGGATGCCTCAACTTCTTCGCCGGGCCTTCGAAGGCCGACTTCAGGGCGACGCTCAACTTCTATAACGTACACTATGCCTCGACCCACGTCGCCGGAACAAGCGGCGGGAATACGGACGACATGAAGGAGGCGCTCGCGATGATGGGCTGCGGCCTCGACCCTGCCGGGCTGGTCACGCACGTGGGCGGCCTCAACGCCGTCATCGACACGACGATGAACCTGCCGTCGATTTCCGGAGGAAAAAAACTGATCTATACGCATGTCGACATGCCCCTCACGCCCCTCGCGGCGTTTGCCGACAGAGGACGCGAGAACCCCGTATACGCCGAACTGCACCGCCTCTGCACCGCGCACCGTGGCCTGTGGAACGTCGAGGCTGAAAACTTCCTCCTCGCGCACGCCGGCGAACTGCACACGGACAACAGTCATCACGCATAACTCTCAAACCGTATGAAACAACTGGATACAAAACTCATGCACCCCGCCGAACAGATCCGGGTCGTGATCAGCCGCATCTACCGCAGCGGCATGACGACCACGTCGGGCGGCAACATCTCCGTACGCGATGAAAACGGAGACATATGGATCACGCCCGCTTCGGTGGACAAGGGTTCGCTCACCACGCGCGACATCGTCTGCGTCAGGGCCGACGGCTCCGTCACAGGGCCTCACCGCCCCTCGTCCGAATATCCTTTCCACAAGGCCATATATGAAATCCGTCCGCACGCGACGGCCATCATCCATGCCCATCCGCCCGCTCTCGTCTCGTTCAGCATTACCCGGCAGATACCGGACACGAACATCATTCCGCAGGCAAAGAGCGTCTGCGGCACGATCGGCTTTGCGCCCTACGACGTGCCCGGCAGCGAAAACCTGGGGAAGAAAATCGCCTCCGAGTTCAGGACGCACCCGGAATACAGCGCCGTCATCATGGAGAATCACGGCGTCGTGCTCTGCGGCGAAGACATGATGGATGCCTACCAGCGCTTCGAGACGCTCGAGTTTTGCGCACGCACGCTCATCAACGCCCGCATCCTCGGCGAACCGACCTGCCTGACCGACGCACAGATCGAGCAGCACGAACGCTCGCTACCGGTCGACTTCCCCGTCTTCATGAACGTGACCTGCCCGTCCGACGAGCGTGCCATCCGCAGCGCAATCGTGACAATCGTCCGCCGCGCCTGCGACCAGGGACTGATGATCAGTTCCTACGGTACCGTCTCCGTACGCTGGCGCGACAACGATTTCCTGATTACGCCCCCCGGCGTGCCGCGATGGGACATCGAGCTGCACAACATCGTGCAGGTCAGGAACGGAACGGTCGAAGCCGGCAAGGTGCCCAGCCGCTCCGTCGCCCTGCACCAGGCCATCTATCAGAGCAATCCCCGCATCAACGCCATCATCCTCACCCAGCCGCCGCACCTGATGGGCTTCTGCACCTCGGGCACGAAATTCAACGTCCGCACCATCCCCGAAAGCTGGATACTGCTCAAGGACGTTCCGACCGCCCCCTTCGGCACGCAGTATGAAAACACGCAGCAAATCGTGGACATGCTCGGAAGCGTGCCTGCCGTCCTGCTGGCGAACGACTCGGCCGTCGTCACCGGCGACAGCCTGCTGCAGGCGTTCGACCGCCTCGAAGTGGCCGAGTTCAGTGCCAAATCGCTGATAATGGCAAAATCCATCGG
>JAIRZY010000005.1 GCA_031266995.1 Tannerella sp. | reverse complement strand
TCGGCCATGTTGGAACTCGCCTACAAATCGGATCCGAAACCGTTTCTGGACTACATGACAGAGCATTTAATCAGCAAGATATCCAACCGTGACTTGCAGCATTTCGACGAAAAGTACATCAAGGTGATGCTGATAAGCCGTTTGATGCAAAGTTCGCTGTACAACGTCATCAGCGAGCCGGAGTTTTCCACGGGATATGCCGATATATGGCTTGAGCGTTCGGCAAAGGGACGTGATATAATCCCGTACGAATGGATATGGGAGCTTAAATATGTAAAAACGGGCGACAGCGAACAGACTGTTGCCGGCAAGTTTGCCGAAGCATTCGTGCAACTGGAAAAATACCGTTCGTCGCACCGGCTGTCGGGACGCAGTGACGTGCGTTACCTGGCGATTGTTTTCATCGGCAAGGAGAGTTATGAGATGAAAGAATTGTAGCGCATCATGGATAAAAACATTGGACAGGACGCAATGATTCCCGATTATTCCTAACTGGCAAAATATAATCCGTAGCACGAAATAGAGATTTTTAATGGGGCTGTCCAAAAAGTCCCTCACGTCGTCATTGCGAGGGCGCAGCTCGAAGCAATGACGGAAACTGACCTTTTTTAGACACCCCCGGTGTGCATCGGGGGAAGTTCCTCTTCCATGATCCGGACGGGGCCGAGCAGGCCGGAGGGCTCGAGGCGGATTTTTTCCGTGCGCACACCCCGGAAGTCATTTTGCAAGACGACGTTTGTCGATGTGAAACGTTCCGTGCCGGATGCGATTTCATCTCCGGCAACCCGGTTATACCACGAGTTGATGACCTTTACATCGAGCGTATTGCTTCCCGCCTTCAGATCCCCGCTTATATCGACCCGGAACGGCGATGTCCAGACCACGCTCCTGTTTTTCCCGTTGACTTTCACGACGGCGATGCCCACATCCTTGACGTTTTCCAGTTGCAGAAAGTAGCGCCGGTCTGTCGCGGGAGTGAAATCGAGGGAGAAAGTCGTATGATAGATTGCCGCGCCGGAATAGTACCTGATGCGCTCATCGGCATGTTCCGCCCAGTCCGTCAGGACGGGGAAGACGACCGATTCGGGGCCACCCCACCGGGGGTCGAAACCGACCGTCCACGGGCCGGCGACTTCCATGACCGGACGGTAATCGGGCTGGTTGCCGGCGGCCGTTCCCTGCTCGTCGGCGGAAATCGGCTCGTCGAATATGATGAACATCGCGCCGTATGGCTCGAAGGTCAGGGGCATCTGCGTGCGCCCGCCGCCCTGCGTAAAGGCTTTTGCTTTCTTGATGGTGCCCGTGAGCGCGTCCCATATTTCCGGACGGTAGCCGGACGTGCGGAAGGTGCAGCTTATCTTTTGCCGCTCTTCGGTCTGGTTACTGACGAAATAGACATCTTTCCCGGACAGCGTGTAGTGGATGTAGTCAAAATCCGCCTTGCCGTCGTTGCCTGCGACCGCGAAGTCAGGCTCGACGCCCGCGCCCGTCAGGAACTCGCGCGCCGAAACGCCCCACGCGACGGTGCCTTTGCCGTACGTGCGCGCTCCTTTTGAGGCGACGGCGACGACGTCCGTTCCCCATATCTTATCCGCCAGCTTGCGGAACTGCCTCTGCGCCTTCCCGCCGCCGGTCAGGCTGATGCAGCGCTCCGGCTTATACCCGATGACGTGCGCGCCTTTCCGCAGCAACTCATCAACTTTTTTCAGCGCATCAAGCGAGAGCGTCCTGTGGTCGGGCAGAACCAGCACCTTGTACTCGATGCCTCCCGGCACAATCACTCTCCCGTCCCTTACGTTCAGTCGGAGGAGCACGTCCTCGTTCGTGACGTCATAATCGAAGCCGGGCATGGCGCCTGCCGGGTCGGAATGTTTGTAGGGGAAGACGTTCGGTATGTGGTCGCCGTAGTAATAAAGCACGTCGGCGATGAATGTCCCGTTCTGGACGATCATCTGCGTGCGGTTCAGATAGTCGATGAAGGGCGCGGATTCGTTCCACCACGTGACTTGCGGATTGATGTGCGTGCCGGCGAAGTATTCCTGTCCGGGCAGGCCCATTTCGGCGGGCGAGCAGGTGAAGGTGTGGAAGTAGAGGCGATTCAGTCCGGCGCAAATCTCGTGGTCGAAGGCCGGCTTCTGGTTGCGCCACAGCTCGTCGTTCCAGTGCGGGCCGATTGTTGTGAAAGACTCGGCTCCGACAATTCGCTTGCCGTAGATATGCGCTGCCGACGAGGCCTGCTTCAGGAAGAAGCGATCCTGCGGACGGGGACGGTGGGGCGAGGGCGACCAGAACTCGCTCATGACGATTTCGCTGAAGCTGTAGTTTTTTATTCCGTCGAGCGGCCCGGCGTGTGGCCCGGCCGATTCGGGCTGTATGCCCATATTGTGCTGCCGGGCAAGTTCGGCGAAGCGGGCGTAATGGTTGTCTGCGACCATGTCGGCGATCGTCTTTCTGAAATCGGCGAGGAAGGCGTTCGACACATCCACGTCTCCGACGACGTATCCTCCCGCTACCGGCAGGTATTTCAGCGGGTCGTAGCCGCGGCGCGACGCAAACTCCCGCCTGAAGTTGTCCGTCCAGTTCATGCCGCCACATTCCCAGCTGTCCGTTTCCATGTATTTGAGGGTTGTCCCGACATGGTTGCCCGCAGCTTTCAGCACCGGCTCGACGACGTCGTTCCAGTAGAAGTCAAAAGCCCCCCTGCTCATGTAGTCAAGCACATTGCCCTGCCATTTGTTGCTCGACGTCGATACTGCCGCGCCGGTACACGTGTAGCCGATGCGCATGATGCTCCATTCGCCGGCGGGCGCATCCCACGTGAGTTTGCCGGTGGCGTCCATGCGGCGGGTCAGGTCGATGATGTCGCCGTCCTTTATCCTGTGGGTCGTTTTGCCGGCCAGGCTCTTGTCCGGCCTCGTGTTGTCGAGCAGGAAACGGCAGTCGGGGGCCGAGCCTCCCAGTTCGTGCAGGCCGAGCTTAAGTTCGAGGAAGGTGATGCCTTCGTCCGTGATGTTTTCCTTTTTCAGGGGAAGCGCCAGCACGGCGATATCTTTCTAAAAGTCGCGGTTCGTGCGCGGCATGTCCAAGGAAACGCTTACGGTCGAACCGCCGCTGACTTTTGTTTCAGCGAAGGTGAGCTGCTTGGCTGCATATTGCGGCGTAACGCGCGGGCCGCCCAGATTCCAGCCGCTTTGTATGTTGAAGCCGATTTCCAGTCCCAGCCTTTCCGCTTCGTCGAGGGCGAAGACAAAGAGTTCGTTCCACGCCTCCGAGCCGAACAGCGGCCCGGCCGGCACATTCCGGCCGCCGCGATGATTATGTCCGCCTGCGTCGAAAATCATAGCTCCGTAGAAGTTCCGCGACTTCATCGCTTCCAGGTCTCTGGTAATGGCTTCTTTCGTCACATTGCCGTTTAGCCACCACCACCAGCAGTCCACGCCGTGCAGCGCATCCGGCGACTCGAAATTATCGGCCAGGTAGGTGTAAATGTCCTCCAGTGAACTGTCATCGTTTTGATAGCCGGCAGGTTCGCTGCAGCTGCAGAAAAGCAGCCCGACCGGTATCGTCCATAAGAATTTAATAGCTTTCATGTTTGTGTTATTATAATTGTTTTTATTCTACTTGCAGAACGAGGCCTTTGAGGTATTCGCCTTCGGGATGATAGATGCTGACCGGATGGTCGGCGGGCTGGGTCAACTGGTGAAGGATGCGCACGCGACGGCCGGTCTGGGCGGCGGCGCTGAAGACGGCGAGGCGGAAATCCGTCTTGCCGACGATTTGCGAACACGAAAAGGTGAAGATGAGGCCGCCCGGCTTTATCTTTTTGATGGCCGTCGCATTCAGCTTGCGGTAGCCTTGCAGGCCGTTGCGGAGGGCGTCGCGGTGTTTGGCGAAAGCGGGCGGGTCGAGGATGATCAGGTCGTAGCGGCCGTCGATGCCGTCCATGAAGCGGAAGGCGTCTTCGGCAAACGACTCGTGGCGGCTGTCGTGCGGGAAGTTAAGGGCTACGTTTTCGTCCGTCAGCGCGATGGCTTTCGCCGAACTGTCGACCGAATGGACGAGCGAAGCGCCGCCGCGCAGGGCATAGACGGAGAATCCGCCGGTGTAGCAGAACATGTTCAGGACGGTGCGGCCGCGAGCATAACGCTCCACGAGGGTGCGGTTCTCGCGCTGATCGACGAAGAAGCCCGTTTTCTGCCCCTTCAGCCAGTCGATTCCGAACCGAAGCCCGTTCTCGACGGCCACGTGTGCGTCGCTGTCGTCTTCGCCGGAAAGGTAGCCGTCCGTGCCGGCGAGATCCGTGCGTGCGGGCAGCGTGCCTTCCGGCTTGTAGTAGATGCGGCGGATGCTGTTGCTCAGGACGTCGCTCAGGGCGGCGGCGATTTCCCTGCGGGC
>JAIRZY010000264.1 GCA_031266995.1 Tannerella sp. | reverse complement strand
TGGCGTTTCAGTCGGCGATGCGGGAGACGGACTGGATGTTTTTGATTTTGGACAGGGCGATGCACATCTTCTGGATGTCTTCGACGTCGTGCACCATCATGTTTATTTTGCCTTCGAACATGCCGTCTTTTGTTTCTATCAGCAGGCGGATGATGTTGACGTTGAATCCGGATATGGTTTTGGCGATGTCGGTGAGTACGCCTACGCCGTCGATTCCGGTGACGTGCAGGGTGGCTTCGAAAGAGCTGGTGGTGTGGCTGCTCCACAGGGTTGAGAGGATGCGTTCGCCGAAGTTGCTTTTCAGGCGGATGCCTAAGGGGCATGAGCGCTTGTGCACGATGACGCTGCCGTCGTCGTTGATGAAGCCGAACACGTCGTCGCCCGGGATGGGTTTGCAGCAGCTGGCTACTACGTAGTTGCGACGGAGGAATTCTTCCCTGAGTTCGTAGGGTTTTGTTTTGTCGAAGGCCGGTTTTTCAGGCTCCGGGCCGGCGGGCATTATTATCTGCGGTTTTTTCTTGCCTGCCCCGAATGCTTTTTTCACGTATTTCAGGATCACATTTCCGTTTTTCTCTTTCAGCAGTTTGCGTATGTTTTCCGGGATTGCCACGTCGCCTTTTTCGATTGCGCAGTAGAAGTCTTCGCGTCTGGAGAAGCCGAAATAGGTTGTCAGCCTGTCGAGGTACGACTGTGTCGGTTCGAGGGCTACTCTGTTAAATGTGTCCATCACCTTTTTTTTGCCTTCATTGGCCAGTTCCTTTCTTTCGCGCCGGAGTACGGATTCGATTTTTGTGCGGGCTTTTGCGGTGGTGACGTAGTTGAGCCATTCGACGGTTGGATGCTGGGATTTGGAGGTGAGCACTTCGATCTGGTCTCCGCTTTCGAGTTTGTGGCTCAGTGGTGCCAGGTGGTGGTTTATTTTTGCTCCGATGCAGCTGTCGCCGATGTTCGTATGCAGGTCGTATGCGAAATCGAGGGCGGTTGCGCCTTTGGGCAGTGTTTTGAGTTCGCCTTTGGGTGTGAAGACGAAGATTTCGGACGAGAAGAGGTTCATCTTTATCGTGTCGAGGAAATCGAGTGTGTTGGGATTGGGGTTTTCGAGGATTTCGGTGATGGTTTGCAGCCATTTGTCGAGTTCCGTGTCTTCTTCCACGTTGTTTTCCTTGTATTTCCAGTGTGCGGCGAATCCTTTTTCGTCGATTTCATCCATGCGTTTGCTGCGGATTTGTATTTCGATCCACTGGCCGTTCGGGCCCATGACGGTGAGGTGGAGTGCCTGGTATCCGTTGGCTTTGGGGTGGCTCACCCAGTCGCGGAGGCGGTCGGGGCGGGTGCGGTAGATGTCCGTTATGGCGGCGTAGATGTCCCAGCAGAGGTTTTTTTCGTCCACGTCGCCCGTTGGCCGGAAGATGATGCGGATGGCGAAGATGTCGTAAATATCGTCAAAGGGGACTCCTTTGGTGTTCATTTTGTTCCATATCGAGTATGCGGATTTTACGCGTGCTTTCATTTCGTAGGTCAGGTCGAGTTCCTGCAGTCGCTGATGCACGGGGCGGGCGAAATTGTCGAACAGGCGCTGACGGAGTTCTTCCGTGTCGTGCAGTTTTTCGTTGATGATTCGGAAGTCTTCGGGATGTTCGTATTTGAAGCTCAGGTCTTCGAGTTCCGTTTTGATGGCGAAGAGGCCGAGCCGGTGGGCTAACGGTGCATAGATATACATGGTTTCGCCGGCGATTTTGAACTGCTTATCCGTCCGCATCGAGCCTAACGTCCGCATGTTGTGCAGGCGGTCGGCCATTTTTATGAGTATCACGCGTATGTCGCTGCTCATGGTGAGGAGCAGTTTCCGGAAGTTTTCCGCCTGCTTGGAGTCTTTGTCGGCGAAGATATCGACGGAGATTTTCGTCAGTCCATCGACCAGTTGTGCGATTTTGTTGTTGAACATGTTCGATATGTCCTTGACTTCGTATTCCGTGTCTTCGACGACGTCGTGAAGCAGGGCGGCGCAGATGGACGTCGAACCGAGCCCCATCTCTCCGCAGACGATGCGGGCGACGGCAATAGGGTGCATGATGTACGGGTCTCCGTTGAGGCGCTTGACTCCGGCGTGGGCTTGCCTGGCGAAGTTGAATGCTTTGGTTATGCGCTCGACTTTGCGGCGGTGGTTGGAGTTCAGATATTCACTCAAAAGAGCTTCATATTCTTTCTGAACCATCAATTCGTTTCTAATCGACAGCAGTTCCTGCTCCCTCGTATTTTTTTCGCTCATAATTTACCCTTTTGGTATTTTCAGTATTTGACCGATGCGCAGTTTTGTGTCCGTAAGGCCGTTGGCCTCCTGTATGTTTCGCACGGACACTCCGGGGTACCTCAGGGCAATGGCATAAAGGGAATCACCGGATTTTACCGTATAGGATATATAGCCCTGGCTGTTGTCTGCGGCGTTTTTCCTGACAGCCGGCGAAGGCGAGGGCGAGGGCGTGGCGGCGGCTGTTTGGGTTTTTGCGGCTGCCGGCGGCGTTGCCTGTGCGGTGTTTCCTGTGGCAAACGTCAGTCCGCCGTTATCAACATACAGATTCAGCTTGCGCCCTTTGACGATGCGCGAGCCTTTTATTCCGTTCCATTTCCGCAGATTCTGGGCTGTCACTCCGTATAAGTTGGCTATCGTGTAAACATTTTCACCGGTCTGCACCGTGTGTGTTATTTTTTCTTTCCGTCTTTCCGGTTCGTTGTCGTTCACCGGGGTGCAGTTGGCCAGCAGTTCGTCCAGACGGTGTGCGTAGAGGGTGTCTTCCTTTTCGATGAAGGCAAACGTTCTGTCCACGGGCAGGCGCAATATCGACGGGCGCGTGTTTCCGGGGATTATTTCGCGTTTGTATTGCGGATTATAGAAGCGTATAGCTTCTTTATCCATGTGGAGGATGTCGGCTATTTGTCCGAAGTGAAGCGTTCTTTCGACCATGATGGTATCGGTTGCGACGGAGAAGTCGGCGCGAACGGGGCAGATGTTGTGGTCGCAGTGATAAGTCATCACGTAGGCGGCGGCGATGAAGAGGGGGACGTATGAGCGTGTTTCGCGCGGCAGGTAAGGGAAGATTTTCCAGAAGTCTGTTTGCCCGCCTGCCCGGCGTATGGCTTTATTCACGTTTCCGGGGCCGCAATTGTAGGCGGCCAGTACGAGGTGCCAGTCGCCGTACAGTTCGTACATTTCTTTAAAGTACCGGCAGGCGGCTTCGGTTGCTTTTTCCGGGTCGAGGCGTTCGTCGATGAGGCTGTTGATTTCGAGTCCGTAAACTTTGCCCGTAGGCAGCATGAACTGCCACAGTCCGCAGGCTCCCACGTGCGACTGCGCGATCGGGTTCAGGGCGCTTTCGACGACGGCCAGGTATTTCAGTTCGAGCGGCAGATGGTTCGCATCAAGCTTCTGTTCGATCATCGGGAAATAAAAGTCGGCCATTCCCATCATATATCGTACTACGTTGCGCAATTGTCCCGTGTAGCGGTCGATGCATTTGCGTACGACATCGTTATAGGTCATCGGCACGATGCAGGGCATTTTCTTCAGCCTTAATCGATAGACCGAATCGGGGAAATACGGGTCGCGGTCTTCGTCTTCACAAAAGTCTTCCGGTTTCGAGAAATGCTTAACGTGCCATCCTTCGAGAAGCTTGTGCATGTCGGCATCAAGGCTTTCGGGCAGAAAACCGACGATTGAATCATACAGTGGACTGCCGCCGGAGAGGGTGTCGCTTGCATTTACCCTGTTTTGTTGCGCTGTCGCTGCGATAAACGAAGCGAAAATCAATGTGATTAAAATTAAATGCCGTCTTATTTCCATACTGTCTGGTTTTTTAGAAAGTCATACATACGTTCAGTCCGAATCCCCGCGTGTTGCATATGGTAGGCGGGCAGATCTCCGGTGCGACGCGGAACGACAGATCCGGCGAGATGTCGAAATCGAACATTTGTGCATCTACATAAGAGTCTGCGATGCAGATAAGATAAAATGCGACGCTCAGGATGATGCTTAAATCGCGGTAACGGCGGTAAAAGTCTTTACCCGACTTCAACTGGTTATGAAAATTTGTATCCGTCAGATAGGAGGCCGGGTCTCTGTTCGGACTCGTAAAGTCTTTCCAGTTCTGGCTCCAGCCGGCGGGGTCGGCGCCGGCGGGATTCTGGATGTAAATGGCATAGTCGCTTTTGATATCGAAATAGGCGCGGCTGTAGTCCTGCAGGTTTTTATTGTTCCAGGTGATGGCATAAATAAAGCCGGCCAGTCCGCCGTAAACGATGGGCAGTTTCCAGTACTGGCGGTTGTAAACCTGTCCGAATCCGGGGAATATGGCAGCGACGAGGTAGGCTGTTTTCGGATTCGGCTTGAATGCGGTTGCGTCCTTAACTGCTATGGCCTGTTCGCTTTCCTCAATGATTGCGGTTATTGCCGAATCGGGTAGGATGACGGCGCGGCTGTAGTCCTGAGAGGAGATGGTAGAATCTGTAGCGATACTGTCATTGGGGAAAAACGCGGAAACGGGGCTTTTTGTTTCGGGGATTGTATCCTGTCCGTGTATGATTCCGGCAGTGCCCGCGAAAAAGAGGCACGCAGTCACGGCAATGCGGATATATTTAAAAGTTATTCCCTTACACATATATCTATTTAATTCGGTCCAACGCGCTCATGATAGATGTCAGTTTCCCGTCGGAATCGAAAGGTATCGTTATTTTGCCTTTGCCGTCGGCGCTGTAGCTCAACTGTACTTTTGTATCGAAGAATTTGGAAAGATGTTCCTTGAGAATCCTGAATTCTTCGGGCAGTTTATTTCCGTGTATCTTGTTCGTTTTTTTATCCGTATAGGTTCCCGTTTCGTTGACGTGCCTTGCGATCTCTTCCACGTTGCGGACGGACAGTCCGTCTTTCAGTATCCGGTCGTTCAGGGCCAGTTGTATTTCCGGGTCTTCGATAGAGAGGAGCGCCCGTGCATGTCCCATGTCGATGTTTTTATTTTTTATGCATACCTGTATTTCGGCGGGCAGTTTCAGCAGGCGCAGATAGTTGGAGATGGTGGTGCGTTTCTTCCCGACACGTTCGCTCAGCTGTTCCTGTGTCTGTCCGGAACTGTCGAGCAGTTTCTGGTAAGCGAGCGCCGTTTCTATCGCGCTCAGGTCTTCGCGCTGAATGTTTTCGAGCAGGGCCATCTCCATGATATTCTCGTCGGCGGCCGTCTTTATATAAGCCGGAATGCGTTCCAGTCCGGCAATCTTTGCAGCCCGGTAGCGTCGTTCGCCACATATAATAATGTATTTTTCGTCGTCGGTTTCTTTCAGTGTGATTGGCTGTATCACGCCGAAATTGCGGATCGACACGGCGAGTTCTTCGAGTGCGTCTTCTTCAAAGACACTGCGCGGCTGATTCGGATTCGGTTCGATCCGGCTCAGTTCGATTTCGTTAAGCGAAGATGAGCCGTACGTATTCAGTCCGTCGCTTGTCAGAAGCGCTTCCAGTCCGCGTCCTATTGGTTTTCTTTTTGTTGCCATATATATCTTTTTTTACAGTCTTTTCAAGTCTTTTTCCAGTAATTCCTTCGCGAGTTGCATGTGATTTATCGAACCTTTGGAATCCACTTCATAGAGGATCGCCGGCTTGCCCGAACCCGCAGCTTCGACCAGTTTGATGTTGCGCTGTATAACCGTCGTGAAGACCAGCTCCTGAAACAGATGTTTGATTTCTTCGTAATACTGGTTTGCCACGCGCAGACGCGAATCATACATGGTAATCAGGAAACCTTCTATTTCGAGTGCGGGATTAAGCTTCGATTTAATGATTTTAATCGTATTCAGCAGCTTGCTGATTCCTTCGAGCGCAAAGTATTCGCACTGGAAAGGGATGATAACGGAGTCGGAAGCCGTAAGCGCGTTGACCGTTATAAGCCCTAACGAAGGAGAGCAGTCAATCAGTATGTAGTCATATTTTTCCTTCAACGGCAGGAGCAGGTTACGCAGTATATGCTCGCGTTTGTTAAGGTTAAGCATTTCTATTTCGGCTCCCACCAGATCGATATGCGACGGAAAAATATCCAGGCCGTTCATTTCCGACTGTATGATGGCAGCATCGGGACTCACGCCGTTTATCAGGCTTTCGTAGATAGAATGTTTGAGAGATTTCACATCAATACCGAAGCCGGACGACGCATTAGCCTGCGGGTCGGCATCGACGACCAGTACCTTTTTCTCGAGTGCAGCCAGCGAAGCTGCAAGATTAATTGTCGTAGTGGTTTTGCCCACTCC
>JAIRZY010000246.1 GCA_031266995.1 Tannerella sp. | reverse complement strand
CTGCGGACACCCCGTTTTGGGGCAAAAAAAACACTGTCCGCGACCGCGGAAACCTTGTTTCACATCTCAAAGTCGCTTGCAGTGACTGCGGACACCCTGTTTTGGGGTAAAAACACACTGTCCGCAACCGCGGAAAGCATGTTTCGCATCCTAAAATCGCTTTCCGCGACTGCGGACACCCCGTTTTTGGGCAAAAACACACCGTCCGCAACCGATGCAACCATTTTTCGGATGTCATTTGCACTTTCCGCAGCCGCGGACAGTCAGTATGAATTATAAATGATGAATTATGAATTATTTGAAAGCGTCGGGGCTGTAATTTCCCGACGGTTGTTGCCCGTCAGTGCATTCATTTCATGATTCATTCCGTTTCTTTCGAATCATGGAATCATGGAATCTTTGAATTTTGAATCCGAAAGGTGGGGATGTGCCGACTCAAAGCAACTTCTTATTACGTGGTGAAATGCGGTCAGCAGACAAACCGTCGACACACCCCCTTTTTATTCCCTCCCGTCACGCGCCCTCACAGCGGGTAATCTTCAAAAGCGTAAAGCGCCGTGCCCGCATACCGTTCGCTCGTGTCGGGGAGCAGCGCCACGATGGTCTTCCCTTCGTTTTCCGCACGTTTGGCCAGCCGCGTAGCCGCAAAGACGGCGGCGCCCGACGAGACGCCGACCAGCAGCCCTTCGCGGCGCGCCAGTTCGCGGGCGGTGCGGATCGCGTCGTCGCTGCCGGCCTGTATGATTTCGTCTACCACGTCCGGGTGGTACGTTTCGGGCACAAACCCCGCGCCGATGCCCTGAATCCGGTGCGCGCCCGGGCGGTTGCCCGAAAGGACGGCCGACTCCTTCGGCTCCACGGCCACGATCCGTATGTCTATGCTGTGCGACTTAAGCCCCGCGCCCACGCCGCTGACCGTCCCGCCCGTGCCGACGCCCGCGACGAAGATGTCGATCTTCCCCTCCGTGTCGCGCCAGATTTCTTCGGCCGTCGTTTTCATGTGGTAAGCCGGGCCGGCCTGATTCTCGAACTGGCGAAGCATGAGGGCGCCCGAGATGGTCTCGCACAGCTCTTCCGCCTTGCGCACAGCGCCTCCCATCCCGTCCTTGCCGGGGGTCAGCACCAGGTTGACGCCAAGCGCCTTCAACTGGTCGCGATGTTCGGCCCCCATCGTTTCGGGCATGGCCAGTATCAGCTTGTAGCCCTTCACGGCGCAGACGAATGCCAGCCCGATGCCGTAATTCCCGCCCGTCGCCTCGATGATGATGTCGCCGGGGCGGAGGAGGCGTTTCTGTTCGGCGTCGGCCACCAGCGCATACGCCGTGCGGTCCTTCACGCTGCCTGCCGGATTGAGGTATTCGAGCTTCACGATCAGCTTTGCCCGCAGACGGTTGTCCGCCGCGTAGCCCGAGAGTTCCACCATCGGCGTGTTCCCTATCAGGTCGATTAAACTTGCATATACTCCTGTCATTTCCTTTCACCGTTTAAAAAAAACGAATCGCCGCAAAGGTAGGTGTGGCAGGCGGAGTGCGCAATACCCTCATGAAGGTATTTTTCTCACGTGTGCAGCCGCGCGCTTTCAACCGTCCCGTCACCGTCCGGCCACCCACAGAAGGGCCTGCGACAGGAGCGTCCGGAAGGCGGGATGCTCCCACGTGTGCCGGTCGTGGCCCGGCGTGAGCGTGACCACCCGCGCGTTGCGGTAGGCGTTTGTCCAGCCTATCGGCGAGTTGCTCGTCGGCTCGCCGGTGGTGAGGAGCGGGTGCACGTCGGGCAGGATCTCCGTCCCGCCGTAAGTCTCGTCGGTGAGCCGGAAGTCGGCGACGCCTTTCGTGACCGGATGATTCCTGTCGGCGACCGTCACCTGAAAGGTCACGTCGTGCGTGAAGCGGGAGTGCGGACGGGTCGCGCCGTCCTGCGACCATTCGTAGTGGTGATACCTTCCGCCGGCGATGCGCGTGTATTCCGGCCAGCTGTCGTAGCTGCAAAAGGCGTGATGGAGCACGACCAGCCCCTTGCCCTTCTCCAGCATGGCGATGAAATCCGCCTGCGCCTCCGCCGGGATGTCTGCCGGCATGTCGTACAGCAGCACGGCGTCGTATGCCGCAATCGCGTCGGCTTTCAGCCGGGCATACGCGTTCGGGTGCGCCACGTGTTCATACGTGACGGGGAGCGCCTCCATCAACTGCTCAAATCCTTCCGTATCGTATTCATGACCTCCGGTGACGAGCAGGACGTGCACTTTGTCCTTTTCCGCCCGGCATGAATGGACGCCGGCGCAGAGGCACAGGCCGGCGAGTACGGCCGCTATTCCCGAAAGGCGGTTTGCCGTCCGTCGCCGCCTGTCCGTATAAAAAATGTTCATCTTCATGATTCTAATGTTTAAAGTTTCGGCAAAGATAAATAAAAACTCGATGCAGGGCGCCGGATTCAAAGATTCAGGGAAAACAGCCTCCCGATTCCGGACTTCTCGCCCCCTCTCCGCAAGCGGGAGGAGAAATCCGGACGCAAAAACCTGTTCCGGTCGGATCTTTGCATTTTTGAATCATTGAATCTTTGAATCATTTTTTCACCCGGCGCGCTTGTCAGTCACCTATCTTTTCATATCTTTGCCGCGCATTTTGACGTCACTTATCCCGTTTCCGGGAGAAAAAGGAGGAGGAAGAATCAGGTAAAATCCGGGCGGCAGACCCGTAGCGGCAAATCCGGCCACGGTCTCCGCCTGACGTTGAAAAGGAAGCGTATTGCAATGGAATAAAATTTTAATTGATTGAAAATGATGGAAAATAAAAAATTGAACTTAAGATTCGGCATTATCTGCGCGATGATTCTCGCAGCGGCGGGGAGCCGGTTTATCCCGCATCCGGCCAACTTCTCGCCCATCGGCAGCATTGCCCTCTTCGGCGCAGCTTACTACAGCCGGCGTTACTGGTCGTACCTCATTCCCCTCGCTGCCATATTTCTGAGCGACCTGGTGATGAACAACGTGGTATACCGCGCCTTTTTCGGCGGCAGCATCACGTGGCTCTACAGCGGCGCACTCTATACGTATGGCGCCATCCTGCTGATCGTGCTGACCGGCGCCTTTATGCTCCGGAAGGTACGCGTCCCCCGCCTGCTTCTGTCGGCGCTGAGCGCTTCCGCGATTTTCTACCTCGTGTCGAACTTCGGCGTGTGGGTGTCGACCGGAATGTACGGAATGTATCCGCGCACGCTCGCCGGCCTGATGGAATGCTACGTCGCCGGCCTGCCCTTCCTGCAGAACACGGTGGCCGGCGATCTGGCCTATACCGCCGTGCTGTTCGGTGCATTCGAACTG
>JAIRZY010000214.1 GCA_031266995.1 Tannerella sp. | reverse complement strand
GCTGCGGATAAAGGATTTGAGTTGCGGTCGATATTTTGCAATCAGTTTCTCCGTGTCGCGCTGACTCCTTGCCGGCATCCCTATTCCTGCTTGCCGGTGTTGTCTTCGCTGAAAAAATCGTGTCCGCAGCCGTGATGGAAAGGACGTTTCTTCATAAACTCCTTCCGTTCTTCGGGCGTCATCCGCATCCATTTTTCATGGATGGGATTACGGTGATGCTTCATCATTCCCATTCCCCAAAAACGTCCGGCGCCCATGCCGCCGAAAAGTATCCGGGCAAGAGCCAGCAGCCCCAGCGCCTGCCAGAGATTGATACACGTCAGCCCGAAAACGGCTGGCATCAGCCAGTTCCACAACAGCATGACAACCGCGCCAAATCCGGCCACCGCCGCCAGCGCCAGGACAATGTGTCCAAAAAAATGAAATCCTCTTTTCATAACTCATAATTTATAATTCAACAATATCTTTCTACCATTCTAATGGCCTGTCCGGGACAGATTCGCACACACTTTCCGCATCCCGTACACTTTCCGGGATCATCTACAAAAGTACACGTTTTACCCTGAACTTCGGCCGTCACCAGCGCGCGTCGCCGGCAGGCATCAACACAGTCGCCGCAATTGCAGCACCGGTCTTCGACGATGTCTGCGATTAATTTACTTCTACTCCAAAACATATTTTTATCCGTATAACCGGGAAAATGTATCCCTTCTACTTATGAAGACAAATGACGGAAAGAAATATTTTATGGAAATATGAAAATGGCATTATTTGCTTTGTGAAATGGCATCCGTCCCGCTCAAAAGTATACTGCGCACAAGGAGGGAATTGCATGGATATAAAGGCTCAACTGTCAGCGCGGGAAGGAAAAGAAGCGCGGAGAAAAATCTCCGTGTTCCGGGAATGACTAAGGAAACATGCCGCACGCGCCGGCCAGCTTCCGGTGGAGGACGCTTTGGGATTACTGCCCGCTCCTCAGCCCGTCCGCCTCTTCCATTTGATTCGGATTCTGTCCGCCAGCGTCAGTTTCCCTTTTTCGATAGAGAAATACGGTGTCTGGACGCCTCCAAATTCGCGAAAAAAACGTTCGACGCCGGGCAGCATCGAGCCTTCGAAGTCGAACGTTTCCACATGTCCGGCGGCAAAGCGGATGACGTCCCAGAGGACAAGGCTGTGCGCGCCGGAATGTCGGAACGCCGGGTCGCCGCCGCCCGCCAGATAGTATGCCGCGCGCTGCTGCCAGACGACGAAGGCGGCGGCGTGCAGGCGTCCCGCGTCGTCGTATCCGCCCCATATCTCGCCCTGCTTCCGCCGGCGGCAGACGTCGACCAGGCGGCGCAGCACGCGCGGGTCCTGCCTGTTTTTTTTGTGCTGCCGCTCGAATGTCTGCGCCAGAATGCGGATGAAATCGTCGACCGGCACGCCCTGCCTGACCGTGACGCGGCTCTCCTGCGCCCGCCGGATGTTGCGGCGGATATTCGGACTCAGGCCATTCCACAGCATCTCGCCGTCGCGCAGGTTCTGCAGCAGATAGGTGTAGCGCGTGGTCTGGCGGTAGCCGGCCCAGTAGAAAGGCAGCCAGTCGGTGAAGGCATGGTCGAAGTATTGCAGGAAACTGCGCGCCTGCAACTTTTCCATCAACTGCTTGCAGAGGGTCTGCCGGCGTTCCAGCGCGGAACCGTATTTCGTGTCGTCCGACACGGGCGCGAACCATACGCCCATCGTCTGCGTATAGGGCGGCATGGTGACCACGCCCGGCAGCGGCATGTAGAGCGGCCACGCTGCCGGCGTGCCGTGATTCTTTTCGACGAGCAGAACATCCCAGTTCGCTTCGCCGCACGTCGCATCCAGCCACCAGTCCTGCGAGAAGAGGGGGATGCTTTCTTCCGTCCGGCAAAGCGCCCGGTATGTTTCTTTCGACATCAGTTGTCCTTTAGCGCTGCGGATATCAGCGCTTCGAGTTCTTCGGCCAGTTCCGGATTGTCGTTGATGCACTGCTTGGCGGCGTCGCGTCCCTGGCCGAGCTTCGTCTCGCCGTAGCTGAACCACGAGCCGCTCTTCTTGATGATGTTCAGGTTGACGCCCAGGTCGACGATTTCGCCCGAGTGCGAGATGCCCTCGCCGAACATCAGGTCAAACTCCGCCTTGCGGAACGGCGGCGCAACCTTGTTTTTCACGACCTTGACGCGCACCTGGTTTCCGATCACCTCTTCGCCGTCCTTCAGCTTGCCGGTGCTGCGGATGTCGAGCCGGACGGAGGCGTAGAACTTCAGCGCGTTGCCGCCGGTCGTCGTCTCGGGATTGCCGAACACGACGCCGATCTTGTCTCGCAACTGGTTGATGAATATGCAGGTCGTATTCGTCTTGCTGATGGCGGCCGTCAGCTTGCGCAGCGCCTGAGACATGAGGCGCGCCTGCAGGCCCATCTTGCTGTCGCCCATGTCACCTTCGATTTCGGCTTTGGGCGTGAGGGCGGCCACCGAGTCGATGACGATGACGTCTACGGCCGAGGAGCGGATGAGCTGCTCGGCGATTTCGAGCGCCTGCTCGCCGTTGTCGGGCTGCGAGATCCAGAGGTTTTCGACGTCTACGCCCAGCTTTTCGGCATAGAAGCGGTCGAACGCGTGTTCGGCGTCGATAAATGCGGCTATACCGCCGGCTTTCTGCGCTTCGGCGATGCCGTGGATGGCGAGCGTCGTCTTGCCGGACGATTCCGGGCCGTAGATTTCCACAACGCGCCCGCGCGGATAGCCGCCTACGCCCAGCGCGGCGTTCAGGGCAATCGAGCCGGTCGGGATGACGTCGATCTCTTCGACCTTCTCGTCGCCCAGCTTCATGATCGAGCCTTTTCCGTAGCTTTTCTCGATTTTCTCCATCGTAGCGCGGAGGGCTTTCAGTTTTTCAGCGTTTACGGCGGGCTGTACCGCTTCGTCCGCGACTTTCTTTTTTTCTTCTTTCGACATGATTTACTTGTTTAATAATATTTGACGGGCATGGTCTTTGGTCTTCACCTGCCGGGGGCCGATGATGCGTTCGACGATGCCTTCTTCGCTGATGATAAACGTGGTGCGGAGCGCACCCATGTATTTGTGTCCGTAGAGGGTTTTCTCCGCCCAGACGCCGAACTGCTGCTGCAGTTTCGTGCCGGTGTCGGCAATCAGGCTGAAGGGTAGCTCGTGTTTACCGATGAAGCCGCGGTGCGACCAGGCGTCGTCTTTGCTCACGCCGAGCACTTCGTAGCCGGCCTCCTGCAATTCCCGGTAACCGTCGCGCAGGCTGCATGCCTCGGCCGTACAGCCGCTCGTGTTGTCTCGTGGATAGAAGTAGAGCGCAAGCTTTTTCCCCTTGAAATCGCTCAACCGCACTTCCCTGCCGTTCTGGTCGCGCCCCAGTATTTCGGGGGCTTTGTCTCCAATTTGTATCGCCATAATCTGTAACTGTTATTATTGAATATTGAATTTTAAATCTTGAATTCCTAAAGCTCCAGGTCTCCGTTCAGCACCTCGCACCACGGCAGCCCCTGTCCGTTCATTTCCGTCATGAACGGGTCGGGGTCAAACTCTTCGACGTTCCATACGCCCGGTTTCTTCCATACGCCCTGCAGGAACAGCTTTGCGCCGATCATGGCCGGCACGCCGGTGGTGTAGCTGACGCCCTGCGCTCCCGTTTCGCGGTATGCCGCCTGATGGCTGCAGTTATTATATATGTAGCACGTCTGCTCCCGGCCGTCTTTCAGCCCGCGGATGCGGCATCCGATGGACGTCTCGCCGGTATAGTTTTCGCCCAGCTCGCCCGGGTCGGGCAGGACGGCTTTCAGGAACTGGATCGGGACAATCTCCACGCCGTTGAACGTTACCGGCTTGATGCTCGTCATGCCGATGTTCTGCATCACGCGCAGATGCGTCAGGTATTCCTCTCCGAAGGTCATCCAGAAGCGGGCGCGCCGCAGCGTGGGGAAGTTTTTCGTCAGGCTTTCCAGTTCTTCGTGATACATCAGGTAGGATTCGCGCGCGCCGATGCCCGGATAGCAGACGGGCCGGTGTACGGACAGCGGTTCCGTCTCGATCCATTCGCCGTCTTCGTAGTAGCGTCCCTTCTGGGTGATTTCGCGGATGTTGATTTCGGGGTTGAAATTTGTTGCGAAAGCACGGTGATGGTCTCCGGCGTTGCAGTCGACGATGTCGAGATACCGTATCTCGTCGAAGTGTCGCCGTGCGGCGTAGGCGGTGAAGACGCCCGTCGCGCCGGGGTCGAAGCCGCATCCGAGGATGGCGGTCAGGCCGGCCCTCTCGAAGCGTTCGCGGTAGGCCCACTGCCAGCCGTACTCGTAGCGCGCTTCGCCGGGCGGCTCGTAGTTGGCCGTATCCAGATAGCTTACGCCGTACGACAGGCAGGCGTCCATGACCGTCAGGTCCTGATAGGGCAGGGCGAGGTTCACCACCAGGTCGGGCTGGAAGTGGCGGAAGAGCGCCAGGAGTTCGTCGAGCCGGTCGGCGTCGACCTGCTCGGTACGGACGGTCATGTGGCGTATGCCGGCGGCGATTTTGTCGCATTTGCTTCTGGTGCGGCTGGCCAGCATGATGTCGGTGAAGACGTCGCTGTTCATCGCCATCTTTTTCACGGCGACCGTGCTGACGCCACCCGCGCCGATTACGATTACTTTTCCCATAGTATTTCTGTTTTCTTTTTGATGAATGTATCTCTCTTTCCGAACGGCAAAGGTATGCATTATTCCTGAATCCGGATGCTGACGATCCGTATATCCGTCTTCGGGCGGTCGTAGGCGTCGCGCGGCCGGGCGGCGATGGCGTCGAGGACGTCGAAGCCTTCCGTCATTTCGCCGTATATCGTGTATTCGCCGTCGAGGTGTGGCGAGCCGCCGGCGGTGGTGTACGCCTCGCGCTGTTCGGGCGTGAAGATCAGGTGTCCGGGCGTGGCGCGTATCATCGAGTCGACTTTGGCGTTGATGGCGGTCACGTGACGGTTGTATGCCTGCCGGTCGACGTCGAGGAGCGAGTCCATTTCCGCTTTCACGGGATGATAAAACGCGGCCATCGCCCGGCGGCGTATGTCGCGGTTTGCGGCCATTTCGAGCGTGTCGAGCTGTCCGTGGGTGTAGACCCGTCCCTGGACGATGAAGAACTGCGACATGTCGGACTTTTTCTGCGGATTGACGCCGGTGTCCTGCCGCGGAGCTGCCAGCGCGCCCTTGCGGTGGATATGCGCGGCGCTGATTTCGGGCATGATTTCGGCGCGCGGGTCTCCGAAGCCCGTGCGCGCGCCGGGCGCCGCGGTGCGGGAGTCGGGCGCGCCGCCCTGAATCATGAAGCCGGGGATGACGCGGGTGAAGAGCGTGCCGTCGAACAGTCCCTGCCTGACGCGCTCCGCGAAGGCGCGCGCATGGCGGGGCGTGTCGTCGCAGAGCCTGATTTTCATCGTTCCCGCGGTCGTCTTGATTTCAACGACAGGTTCGGCCGCAGCCGGCAGAATGGCCGACAGGCACAGGCCGAGCAGTGCGGCCGGGTATAAGTATCGTTTCACGGCGTGTTTCCTCCTTTACGTTTTTATTCGAGTGTGCAAAGATAGGAGGAATTGCAAAAAAAGCTACCTTTGCGGCGGGTTTTGTCAATAATTTTTACTGTATATTTTATGGAATGGATCAAAAGTTTGCTGTGGGGAGACAGCGTCGCCCATTCGGTGATGCTGCTGTCCGTCGTGATCGCGCTGGGCATACTGTCGGGGAAAATAAAAATCGGCGGCATCTCGCTCGGGATTACCTTCGTGCTGTTTGTCGGAATCTGCTTCGGTCATTTCGGCTTCAGGGTGAACGACGAAGTGCTTCATTTCTTCAAGGAATTCGGCCTGATTCTTTTCGTCTATTCGATCGGGATGCAGGTCGGTCCGGGCTTCTTCGCCTCGTTCAGGAAGGGAGGCATCACGCTGAACCTGCTGGCCGCCGGCACGGTCTTTCTCGGCGTGCTGATCACGCTGGCGCTGCATTACGTCACCGGCCTGTCCGTCCCGACGATGGTCGGCATCCTGTCGGGGGCGGTGACAAACACGCCCGGGCTGGGCGCCGCGCAGCAGGCCTATTTCGACATGTACGGGACGCAGGACGCGTCCATCGCCGCAGGCTATGCCGTATCCTATCCGCTGGGCGTCGCGGGCGTCATCATCGCCATCGTCTGCATACGGCATATCTTCAAAATCAACCCCGCGAAGGAGGCGGAGCGGCTGGAGGCCGAAAACGATGCGCACGCCGGCGAGGCGCGTCCCGTCTCGCTGCTGGTCAGGAACCCGGCCATATTCGGCAAGTCGGTGGGCGAGCTGGCGGCGCTCATTGCTCCACACGATTTCGTCATCTCGCGCATCTGGTACAGCGGCAGCCAGCAGATCGAACTGGTGACGGCCGAGACCGTGCTGCACGAGAACGACCGGATATTCGTCGTCACGACCGAGCTCGACGTTGAATTCGTAAAAACCTTCGTCGGCGAGGAGCTTCCGATGGAGCGCAAGCAGTGGGTTCGCCCCGGGAGCCACTTCATCGCCCGCCGCATCGTGGTGACGAAGTCGAACCTGAACGGCCGGCGGCTGGGAGACCTGAAGCTGCGCAAGCTGTACGGCATCAACATCACGCGCATCAACCGTTCGGGCGTCGACCTCGTGGCCTCGCCCCATCTGACGCTGCAGGTGGGCGACCGCGTCAACGTGGTGGGCACCGATTCGGCCATCGCCCACGTCGAGACGGCGCTGGGCAACTCGATGAAGCGGCTGAACGAGCCTAACCTGATCCCGATCTTCCTGGGCATCGCGCTGGGCATCCTCGCGGGCAGCATCCCGTTCACGATCCCCGGCATCCCCCAGCCCGTGAAGCTCGGCCTCGCCGGCGGGCCACTGATCGTCGCCCTGCTCGTCAGCCGCTTCGGATACAGGTACAGGCTGGTGACGTATACCACCATGAGCGCCAACCTCATGCTCCGCGAGGTGGGCATCACCATCTTCCTCGCCTGCGTCGGCATAGGGGCGGGCGACGGCTTCGTGGACACAATCGTGCATCAGGGCGGACTGGCATGGATCGGATACGGCTTTATGATCACGGTGATTCCGTCGCTGATCACCGGACTCGCCGTCCGCCGCTTCTACAGGCTGAACTACCTCACGCTGATGGGCCTGCTCGCCGGGAGCGCGACCGACCCGCCCGCGCTGGCCTACTCGAACACGGTGGCCGGCAACGACACGCCCGCCGTGAGCTACGCCACCGTCTATCCGCTCACCATGTTCCTGCGCGTGCTGACGGCGCAGTTGCTGATACTGTTTTTCGCGTAGAGACGCGATGCTTCGCGTCTCTGCAACCCCACCGCCCCTCGCCGCCGTCCCGCCACTCCACCTCTCCCCCGGCCCCTCCCCACAAGGGAGGGGAGGACGCCGGAGGCGAGCGGTGGTGCTGTTTGAATTTTTGAATCTTTGAATCTCCCGCAGGGAGACGCGAAGCATCGCGTCTCTACAACCCCGCCGCCCCTCCACCCGGCACATTCCTCCCCTCCCTTGTGGGCAATGTCATTAAGTTAACGTGAGTTCGATATAAGCTTAGAACAACATCAGTTGTTTTTCATCAATGAAATCAACCTTAATAGAAGGTTTCTTTGGGAGAAAACTATATGCCAGCAGACCGGCTATAAGGTTTGTAATAAAGTTTATAAAACACCTGTGCCGGGTGTGTTCTATCTGGCAGATGTTTTTGAGTTCATCGTTAACGG
>JAIRZY010000196.1 GCA_031266995.1 Tannerella sp. | reverse complement strand
GCAGGAAGTCGGGGTCATTGAAAAAGGAAACCAGAAACTCTTCTTCAAAAATCAGTGCATATCCCTGGCGGATACCGGAAGAATCCCATTGCCGGATTTCCCCGGGACGGGAGAAAATGATATCCCCTGCGTTTACCTGTCGTGTCCGGTTGTCAATATGGAATGCCCCTGCGCCTTCCGTGATAAGGGTGATGTCATAATATGTCAATGTATGTACCGGTTGAGCCACCGTATATTTCTTAATCTTTTCCAGTGGCACTACATCTATCAGTAATTCATCTCCGTATTTTGTTTTATAAAAAGTATATTGCGGTATCATTTTATTTCTTCTCTTTTCAGGGAAAGTTATACACTCAAAGATAATGCAGGTGAGCCTGGGTCTGTCTCCAGTCTTTTTGTGTACAAATAAAAAACAGAGAGGCTTACTTTTCTTTGCAAACCCCTCTGTTCCGAGTAGCGAGACCGAGGATTGAACTCGGGACCTCATGATTATGAATCATGCGCTCTAACCTGCTGAGCTATCTCGCCATCCTTTACGAGGTGCAAAAGTAGTACTTTTTTCCTATTCTCCAAAACGATTTGTTTTTTTACCTGTCGCGATCGTCTTTTTCGCGTATTTCGACCCGGCGGATCTTGCCGCTGATGGTTTTCGGCAGCTCGTCGACAAATTCGATGATGCGCGGATATTTGTAGGGGGCGGTGACCTGTTTCACGTGGTTTTGAATTTCGCGTATCAGATCCTCGCCGGCGCGGTCGCGATAGTCGCGGGCCAGGACGAGGGTTGCCTTGACCACCTGTCCGCGTATTTCGTCGGGGACGCCCGTGACGGCGCACTCGACTACGGCGGGGTGCGTCATGAGCGCGCTTTCCACCTCGAAGGGGCCGATGCGGTAGCCGGAGCTTTTGATCACGTCGTCGGCGCGCCCGACGAACCAGTAATAGCCGTCTTCGTCGCGCCAGGCCACGTCGCCGGTGTAGTATATGTCGTCGTGCCACGCTTCGCGGGTCAGCGCCGCGTCGCGATAGTATTCGCGAAAGAGGCCGACGGGTTTGCTGCGGTCGGTGCGGACGACGATCTGTCCCTGCTCGCCGTCTTCGGCCGCCGTGCCGTCGGGGCGGAGGAGGTCGACGTCGTACTGGGGATTGGGGACGCCCATCGAGCCGGGTTTCGGTTCCATCCATGGAAAGGTGAGGATGGTAAGCGTTGTTTCCGTCTGTCCGAAGCCTTCCATGAGCTTGATGCCGGTGAGGCGGTAGAACTGCTGGAAGACGACGGGATTGAGCGCCTCGCCGGCGATGGTGCAGTAGCGGAGCGACGAGAGGTCGTATTTCGTCATGTCTTCGCGGATGAGGAAGCGGAAGATGGTCGGGGGCGCGCAGAGCGAGGTGATGCGGTAGTCCTGAATCATCTGCAGCATGTCGGCAGGGGTAAATTTCTCGTGATCGTAGACGAAGACGCACGCCCCGGCGATCCACTGCCCGTAGAGTTTTCCCCATACCGCCTTGCCCCATCCGGTGTCGGCGATGGTGAGGTGCAGGCTGTCGGGGCCGAGGTTGTGCCAGTAGCTTGCGGTGACGATGTGTCCGAGCGGGTAGGTAAAGTCGTGTGTCACCATTTTGGGCTGTCCGGAGGTGCCGGAGGTGAAGTACATGAGCGAGATGTCGTCGTTCGTATTGACGTGCCCGGGGCGGTGGAAGGGCGCGGCGCGGCGCGTGCCGGCGTGAAAGTCGTCGAAGCCGGGCGGGATGAGGGGGCCGACGGATACGACGGTGCGCACGGAGGGCGATTCGGGCAGCGCCTCGGCGACGTGGCGGAGCACCGTCTCTTCGCCCACGCAGATGATCGCCCGTATGCCCGCGGCGGCGGCGCGGTAGGTGATGTCTTTCTTCGTCAGCAGGTGAGTGGCGGGGATGGCGACGGCGCCCAGCTTGTGGAGGGCGATGATGGCGAACCAGAATTCGTAGCGCCGCTTGAGGATGAGCATCACCATGTCGCCGCGGCCGATGCCGAGCGTCTGGAAGTAGGCCGCCGTGCGGTCGGAATGTTCCTTAATCCCGGCGAAGGTGAAGTCGGTATGATGCCCGCGGTCGTCGGTCCACGTCAGGGCTTTGCGGCCGGGTTCGGTGGCGGCCCAGGCGTCGACCACGTCGTAGCCGAAGTTGAAGTCGTCGGGGACGTTTATTTTGAAATTCGCGGCGAAGTCTTCCTGCGAGCGGAAGGATGTTTGCTTCAGAAATTTTTCCAGCATAATATATTAATGTATGTTTGTGATTGACTGATCTGATTTTTCGCGCCCCGTCAGAGTATGACGGCGAGGAAGCTGACGGGCTGTCCGTCGAGCGCCTTCATGCCGTGGGGCAGCTCGGAGTTGAAGTATATGCTGTCGCCCTGCTCGAGGACGAGGTCTTTGCCGTTGATGCGGAGCAGGAGGCGGCCGTCGACGACGAAGTTGAACTCCTGTCCGGCGTGGGTGTTGAGATGCACCGGTTCGCCGTCCGGTTTCGGATGCACGGTGACCATGAAGGGGTCGGCGCTCCGGTGCACGAATCCGGCGGCGAGCGAGCGGTAGCGGTAGGCGTGCGTGCGTTCGACGGCGACACCCTTGCCGCGGCGGGTGACGAAGTAGGCATTCATCGTCGGCTCGTCGCCAAACATGAGAGCGGTCAGTTCTACGTTGTACCGGTGTGCAATGCGGTGGAGGACGCTGACGGATATGTCGACCGTGCCGCTTTCGAGCGCAAGATATGCGCCGGTGTCGAGGCCGCATGTCGCCGCCATCTCTTCAGCCGTGATGTCCAGCGCGTCGCGCAGGCCGCGAAGGCGTTCGGCTATTTGTCTGATCTGTTCGTTCATTCTTGTTTCATTTAAAAATTAATATTCAATGATTCATAATCTCTTTCTCTGTGTTCCTCTGTGTCTTCTCTGTGTCTCTCTGTGTAAGAAAAAAGAAATTACACAGAGTTCCACAGAGAAGACACGGAGAGACACAGAGGCTTTGTTCCATAATTCATGATTCACAATTCAAAATCCTCCGCTCACCACCTGTATGAAAACCCGAAACTGAGCACCTCATTGGTCTGAAAGAAAGTCCTGTAGTCGTCGCGCCGTTCGACGCCGTCGTCATACCGGAGGTGCAGGTTGATGAGGGTCGAGAAGTAGCGGCTGATGGCGAGGTCGAGCGAGTTTTCAAATTCGCCGACGATGCGGTCGTAGCTCGTGAAGTAGTAGAGGCGCGACTTCCACGTCACGTTGCGGTTGGGCTTGAGCGTCATGTCGAAGCGCAGCGTAGAGCCGAACTTGCTGAGCGTGCGGCGGTGAAGCCCCGTCGCCTCGTCGAGGGGGAAGCCGTGCCGCCCGAGGTCGATCGTGTCGCGCGCACTGTACATGTATGAGAACGAGAGCGGTGCGAGGTTGAGCGAGAGCGTCGCCGAACGGTCGCGGCGGCTAAATCGCGGCACGAGGTCATATTTCATCCCCACCCCCATGTTGACCGTGAAGGGCGAGAGGAGCGCCGTCTGCATCACATGCGTATTCTCCTGATAGTTACTGAAGAGCGGCGTCTTAAACTCGAAGTCCATCGTGTAGAACCATTTGCTGAAAGCCCTGTAACCCACGTTCGTATACACGCGCAGCATGTCTTCGCTCAGGCGATAGTTGCGCACCGTGTCGTTCGCCGTCGTGTATACGCTCGCATTGATCTCGACCATGTTGCGGAGCTGCATCCTGTCGCGCGTGTAGTCGTACTGCAGCCTGTTGCGCGCCAGGATGTTGAGATTGCTCGTGCCCCCCTTGTGCCAGTTGGGCGAGACGTAGGCCTGCGAAAACTTGATGTCGCTCGCAAACGACGACGTCCAGTACCGCCGGTCGGGAATAAACTTCGGCAGCGCAGGCAGTTCGGCCGGATCCGCCTCCACGCCCTCGATCCTCGCGACGGGCCTCACGCGCCCGCGCCCGGCGATGGCGCGCGTCGTCTCGCTCGGCAGCCGGTCGGCGCGATAGCGAAAGCTGTTCATATTGTTGCGCTGCACGTAGCGGTAGGCCATGTACCTGATCCTGAGCCGCAGCGCCTCGCGTTCGAGCGTGCGCGCCGGCGCCGGCGGCGGGCCCGGAAAGTCGAAGGCCGTCGCCAGGGGCTGCCCGAAAGCGATCGCACTGACCGGCATCGCCCCGTCCGCCCTGAAAAGCACGGGCATGAAGAGGGGATTGACGACGACGAGGTCGCGAAACGTCGCCCCCGGCCCGATCACGCGCGAGCTGCCCGCGCGCCGCGACCAGAAGAGCGCCCTGTCCGACATCCGGAGCCGTCCCTCGCTGTCCGTCAGGCTGTCGCGCCGCCCGTCCGCCGAGTCCGTCGCCGCCGCCGGCACCGCGCGCCCACCGCCCTCGATGAGCCGCCGCACGTTCGCATCGAAATTCAGATCCTGCGCACCGACGCCCCCGCCCGCCAAAAAGACGGACAAAAGCAACAGCAGCAGCCTGTAACGTTTCGTTTTCATCCCGCATAAAATTCTACGCCTGCAAAAGTATGCAAAAAACCGTGGAACTCCAAATCATTCCCGCGC
>JAIRZY010000118.1 GCA_031266995.1 Tannerella sp. | reverse complement strand
CCGGTTTACGCTTGCCGCCACCCGGAAAACCCGGAATATTCAAAGGCCGGGTTACAGTTTCAGTTCCAGTTGCATCTGTTTCCCGGCGCCGTCCTCGCCGGCATTGCTGACGCCGAATCCCAGCAGTCTCACGGGCCGGACGCTCAGGTCGATCAACTTCATCATCTCGCGTACGGCGGGCCAGCACTGCTGCAGTTGCACGAGTTTTTGCGGGAAGGTGCGGCTGCGGGTGATCGTCCTGAAGTCGGCGTATTTCACTTTGATGGTAACCGTTTTGCCGTAGAAGTCTTCCTCTTTCATTCGCTCGAAGACTTCTTTTGCCAGATGATACAGTTCGACGGTGAGCAGCGTCCGGTTGTCCCGGTCTGTCATGAACGTCGTTTCGGCGCTTACGGACTTGGTGACGCGGTTTGGCTCCACCGGGCGCTCGTCGATGCCGCGGGCGTTGAGGTAGAGGTGATGCCCGGCCTTGCCGAAGAGGTGGACGAGCTGCGCCTCCGTGCGCTGTTTCAGGTCATATCCCGTGTGGATGCGGTTCTCGTGCATCTTGCGGGCCGTGACTTTCCCCACGCCGAAAAACCGCTCGACCTTCAGGCCTTCGACGAACGCCTCGGCCTCGTCGGGCGTGATGAGGAAAAAGCCGTCGGGCTTGCGATAGTCGGATGCAATTTTTGCCAGAAACTTGTTGAACGACACGCCGACCGAAGCCGTCAGCCGCGTCTCTTCGCGGATTCGCCGCTGTATCTCGCGGGCGATCAGGCTGGCCGACGGGTTCTGACGGCGGTTGACCGTCACGTCCAGAAACGCCTCGTCCAGCGAGAGCGGCTCGACCAGATCGGTATATTCCATGAAAATCTCGCGTATCTGCAGCGACACTTCGTGATAGGCATCGAAGCGCGGCAGCACGAAAATCAGTTCGGGACACTTGTTCCTGGCCGTCAGCGAGGGCATGGCCGAATGCACGCCGAACCGCCGCGCCTCATAGCTGGCGGTCGACACCACGCCGCGCTCCCCGGGATAGCCTACCGCGACGGGCTTCCCTCGCAACGCCGCGTCATCCCTCTGCTCTACAGAGGCATAAAAGGCGTCCATGTCGACATGAATGATTTTTCGCACAGCAGCGCAAAGATAGCGAATAACCGGCAACCGCGAATCATTGAATCTTTGAATCCCGGAATCATTGACTCATTGAATATTTGAATATTTGAATCTATGAACAATTGAATCATCATATCCCGCTGCAATTCGGCAAAAAAGATTAACTTTGCGGCGTTTTATCAAGGAGAAAGATACAGTTCTATGACAAATGGATTTACGGAATACGACGGGCTCGACCTGTCGGAGGTAAACAGGCAAATATCGGAAAGGTGGCAAAAGGAAGACATCTTCCGCAAAAGCATCGAGATGCGCGAGGGCGCACCGTCGTACGTATTCTACGAAGGCCCGCCGTCGGCCAACGGCATGCCGGGCATTCATCACGTCATCGCACGCTCGATCAAGGACATCTTCTGCCGCTACAAGACAATGAAAGGCTTTCAGGTGCGGCGCAAGGCCGGATGGGACACGCACGGCCTGCCCGTTGAACTCGCCGTCGAAAAAGAACTGGGCATCACGAAGGAAAACATCGGAAAGACCATCCCGGTCGAAGCCTACAACGCCGCCTGCCGCAGGAACGTGATGAAATATACGCGCGAATGGGAAGACCTGACGGTAAAGATGGGCTACTGGGTCGACATGAGCGACCCTTACGTCACGTACGAAAACCGTTACATCGAAACACTCTGGTATCTGCTGAAAGAACTGTACCGGAAAGAACTGCTCTACAAGGGATACACCGTCCAGCCCTATTCGCCCGCCGCGGGCACGGGCCTGAGCACGCACGAGCTGAACCAGCCCGGCTGCTACCGCGACGTGAAAGACACGACGGCAGTCGCACTCTTCCGTATCAAAAACCCCGGGGCCGAAATGACCGGATGGGGCACGCCCTGCTTCGTCGCATGGACAACCACCCCCTGGACACTGCCCTCGAACACCGCCCTGTGCGTCGGCCCGCACATCCGCTACGTCGCCGTGCAGACCTTCAACCCCTACACGGGCGAACCCGTCACCGTCGTACTGGCAAAAGACCTCACCGACGCCTTTTTCAACCCGAAGGCCGCCGGCCTGCCGCTGTCCGCCTACAAACAGGGCGACAAGCTCATTCCATATAATATACTGCCAGCCGTATACACGGGCGCAGACCTGGTCGGCATGGAATACGCCCAGCTCATCCCGTGGTTCAATCCCGGCGAGGGCGCATTTCGCGTAATACCGGGCGACTATGTGACGACCGAAGAAGGTACGGGCATCGTACACATCGCCCCCACGTTTGGCACCGACGACGCACGCGTGGCGAAGATGTTCGGCGTGCCGCCCGTGCGGCTGGTCGACAGGAACGGCAACCTCTGCCCTGCCGTCGACCTGCAGGGACGCTTCTTCCGCCTCGAAGACCTGGACGCGGAATACGTGAAAGCAAACGTCCGCACAGACCTGTACCGCGAATACGCCGGACGGTTCGTGAAAAACGAATACGACCCCGCCCTGACCGAAAACGACCCCACGCTCGACGTCGACCTCTGCGTCATGCTCAAGCAGCAGGGACTGGCATTCAAAATAGAAAAATATACGCACAGCTATCCGCACTGCTGGCGTACGGACAAGCCGGTGCTTTACTATCCGTTAGACAGCTGGTTTGTCCGGACAACCGCATGTCGCGAGCGGATGATGGCGCTGAACGACACCGTCAACTGGAAACCGCAAAACACGGGCACGGGACGCTTCGGCAAATGGCTGGAAAACCTGCAGGACTGGAACCTGAGCCGCAGCCGCTACTGGGGCACGCCGCTGCCCGTATGGCGCACGGAAGACGGACGGGAAGAAAAATGCATCGGCTCGATAGCCGAGCTGTACGACGAAATAGAAAAAGCGGTCGAAGCCGGACTGGCGAAAAGCAACGTCCTGCGCGACCGGGGATTCCGCCCGGGCGATTACACGGCCGCCAATTATGATAAAATCGACCTGCACCGCCCGTTTGTAGACGAAATCATACTCGTTTCCGACACGGGCAAGCCGATGACGCGCGAAACAGACCTGATTGACGTATGGTTCGATTCGGGCGCCATGCCCTACGCGCAGGTGCACTATCCTTTTGAAAACAGGGAGAAATTCGATTCCGGGGAAATATTCCCCGCCGATTTCATTGCCGAAGGCGTCGACCAGACGCGCGGATGGTTTTTCACCCTGCATGCGCTGGCGAGCATGATCTTCGACAGCGTGGCATTCCGCACGGTCGTATCCAACGGACTGGTGCTCGACCGCAACGGCAACAAGATGTCCAAGCGGCTGGGCAATGCGGTCGACCCTTTTGCCGCCATCGAAAAATATGGCTCCGACCCCCTGCGGTGGTACATGATTACGAACGCGTCGCCGTGGGACAATATCAAGTTCGACATCGAAGGCGTCGAGGAGATGCGGCGCAAATTCTTCGGAACGCTCTACAACACCTACTCCTTCCTGGCATTATATGCGAACGTCGACGGCTTTACGTACAGCGAGGCCGACGTGGCGGTGGCCGACCGTCCCGAAATAGACCGCTGGATTCTGTCCCTCCTCAACTCGCTGATAAAGGATGTGGACGAATATTACGCCACATACGAGCCGACGCGGGCGGGACGCGCCATTACCGACTTTGTCAACGACAACCTGAGCAACTGGTACGTACGCCTGAACCGCCGCCGCTACTGGGGCGGAGGCATGACGGCCGACAAGTTGTCTGCCTGCCAGACGCTGTACACCTGCCTGCTGACGGTCGGCAAGCTGATGGCCCCGATTGCGCCCTTTTACGCCGACCGCCTCTATCTGGACCTGACGGGCGCGACGGGGCGCGAAAAGGCTGAATCCGTTCACCTGGCGGACTTCCCCGTCTGCTGCGAATCGCTCGTCGACAAGGCGCTGGAAGAGCGGATGCAGATGGCGCAGGACGTATCCTCGATGGTGCTGGCCCTGCGCCGGAAAGTGAATATCAAGGTACGCCAGCCGCTGCAGACGATCATGATTCCGGCCGTCGACAGCCGCCAGAGGGAGAGCCTCGAAGCCGTCCGCGAGCTGATCCTGAATGAAGTGAACGTGAAGTCGCTGAACTTCATCGAACATGCGGGCGAGATGCTGGTGAAGCGTGTGAAGCCCGATTTCAAGAAGCTGGGGCCACGATACGGCAAAATCATGAAACCGCTGGCCGCCGCTGTGCAGGTCATGACGCAGCAAGACATCGCGGCGCTGGAAACCGAAGGCACGTTCGCCTTCCGCGTCGGAGAGCAGGAGGCCGTGGTGACGCTGGCGGATGTGGAAATCGTCTCCGAAGACATACCCGGCTGGCTGGTGGCCAACGAGAACCGCCTTACGGTAGCGCTGGACATCACCGTCACGGACGAGCTGAGCAGGGAGGGCCTTGCCCGCGAACTGGTGAACAGAATACAGAACCTGCGCAAGAGCAGCGGCTTCGAGATTACGGACAAAATCCGCGTCACCACAGGCTCCGTCAGGGAGATGGATGCGGCCATCGAGGCGCACCGTTCCTACATCGCCGGCCAGGTGCTGGCCACGGAGATAAATATAGTCAGCGGAGAAACGGAAACGGGAGACGCTGCCGTGTTTGATTTCGAAGATTTCGACCTGAAGGTGAAAATAGAAAGAGATACGGAGACCGGACGAGAAAATCATTAAACAGTATAAACCGATAAATAAATGAATTATGTTGGAGAAGACGAAATATTCGGACGAGGAACTGGAAGAATTCCGTGCAATTATCCTTGAGAAGCTGGAAGTTGCAAAAAGAGATTACGATCTGCTGCGGGCAGGCCTGACCAATTCGGACGGCAACGACGTGTCGGACACGTCGCCCACGTTCAAAGTGCTGGAAGAGGGCGCCGCGACGCTGTCGAAAGAAGAAGCCGGCCGGCTGGCGCAGCGCCAGATGAAGTTTATCCAGAGCCTTCAGGCGGCGCTGATACGCATCGAAAACAAAACGTACGGCATCTGCCGCGAAACGGGCAAGCTCATCTCGAAAGAACGCCTGCGCGCCGTGCCACACGCCACGCTGAGCATCGAGGCCAAGAAGAGCAGAACAAAATAACCGCACGTCACGATGTCGACGAAATGCAGGAAAACACTGGGAGTGGCGGCCGTCATCGTGCTGCTGCTCGTCCTTGACCAGTCGCTGAAGATATGGATCAAGACACACATGTCGCTGCACGAGAGCATCCACGTCTTCTCGTGGTTTCAGATATATTTTACCGAAAACCCGGGCATGGCGTTCGGGATGGAGCTTCTCGACAAGTGGATACTGTCGGTCTTCAGGATTGTGGCGGTAGCCGTGATCGGGGTATACATTTTCCGCCTGCTCGGGCGCGACGTCAGTTTCGGATACATCGCCTGCATCGGGCTGATCTTTGCGGGCGCGTCGGGCAATATCATCGACAGCGTGTTCTACGGCGTGATCTTTGACCACAGCTACGGACAGGTCGCATCGTTCGTGCCCTATGGCGAGGGCTATGCGCCCTTCCTGTACGGCAAGGTGGTAGACATGCTCTATTTCCCGCTGATACGCCTCGACCTGCCCGACTGGGTGCCTGTCCGGGGCGGGCAGGAGTTCATCTTTTTCCGCCCGATATTCAACCTGGCCGATTCGGCCATTTGCGTAGGCGTGGCCATACTGCTGCTGTTCTACCGCAAAACGCTGTCCACGAGTTTCAGGAAATAAATCTGCGGATTCCCCAATTTTGAATCTTGAATTTTGAATCTTGAATAAAACAAAAACCTGTGCAGCCTTTATCCTTCCCCTGTGCGCCGCGACGCTCCTGTCGTGCAGCCGCACGCCGGAAGGGATTCTTCCCGAAAAGAAGATGAAGGAAACGCTCGTCGACATGCAGCTTGCGGAGGAAATGATCAACATGGACGCCTCGACGTTTCAGACAAACGAAGAGAAGACGGCGCTCTACCGCTCCGTCTTCAGGAAGCACGGCGTGACGGAGGCCGAATACGACAGCTCGCTCGTATGGTACGGGCGCAATCTGGAGACATACATGCGCATCTACAGGCAGGCGCTCGCCGAGGTGCAGGTGCGCATCGACGCGCTGGGAGACGTGGCGCCCGAATCGGTATCGGAATCAAACGGCGACTCGCTGGACGTATGGGTTTTCCGCCGCTATCGCGAGCTGTCGCCCCGGATGCTGTCGAACATGATGGTTTTCGACATCAGGCCCGGCACGCCGTATTCGTCGGGCAGCACGTTCGTCTTCGGCCTGAACGTGTGGGGCATCACGCCGCAAATGACGCAGCCGGTCGAGGTGCGCCTGCACGCCGTGAGCGACGACACGACCTACACCGTCGCCCGCCCGGTACGCGAAAACGGATATTACGAGATGACGCTGAAAACCGACCCCGTGAAGCGCACGCAGCGCGTCTACGGCTACGTCCGCCTGGACGGGAGGCAGGAGGCGTATCGCAAGATTTATCTCGACAGGCTCGGGCTGACGAAATACCGCTACGGTTCGCCGGCGGTGAGCGAGTGAGCCGCACGGCCGCTTTCGGTGCGCTTTTTTCGGCGAAAGGCGAGAAACTTGTCCGGCGCGCTTGTAGCTTTTGAAATAAATGATTAGTTTTGTGCTTTCTTTATGGAAAGCGTACAGAGATATGGAGATGAAACATGTATTTATTATAATGTGCCTGCTGTGCTGCCCGTCGCTGCTGACGTCGCAGACGCGGGTCGAGAAGCGGGTCGCCACGAAGGCGAGCGGCTATGGCGTGACCTATTCGCTGCCCCTCACCTCGCTTGTTGTCAACGTAGAGGTGATAAAGGAAACGCACCGGGCGGGACCGTACTACCGCTATGCCGAAAAATACCTGGGCGTGAAGGACGCCGTGACCGAAGACGCCGTGCGCTACAGGCTGGGACGGGTATCGCTCGAAAACAGGGGCATCCCCGACGCGAACAGCTCGTACACGATCGAATTTCGGGCCGGCACGACGGCGCCCTACGTCTACCTGACGGAAGACGGCCTGCTCTGTACCGTCAATGCCGACTGTGAACCGGCGGACGACGGCAGGACGACGGCCGCGGACAGCGACCGGGGAGACGCCCGGACGGACGCCGCCCCCGCCTCCACCTCTTCCGTATACACCGAAGAGCTGCTGATGGCCGGCTCGCAGGCACGGCAGGCCGAAGTCGCCGCGAGGCAGATATACCACATCCGCGAGAGCAAAATGGACATCCTGACGGGCGACGCCGACAACCTGCCGCCCGACGGCGAGGCGATGAAGATCGTCATCGCCCGCCTCGAAGAGCAGGAAGCGACGCTGACGCGCCTCTTCACCGGGCAGCGCGCGGAGGAGACGTCGTACTACGACGTGCGCATCGTGCCGCAGGACGACCTGGAGAACGAAGTACTGTTTCGCTTCTCCGAAAAGCTGGGCGTGCTCGACGCCGACGACCTGGCCGGAGCGCCGGTCTACATGAACCTGACCGCCATCGAGAGGCCGCCCGAACTGACGCCGAAAGAAGCAGAGCGAAAGGCGAAGATGAAAGGCATTATATATAATGTACCCGGAAAAGCCACCGTCGTGATCGGGACGGAGCGCGGGCCGATATACAGGGGCGAGGTGCAGGTCGTACAGTTCGGAACCAGCGAAGTGCTCGCGCCCGCGATGTTCGAAGACCGCCGCAAGCCGGTAAAAGTCTTCTTCTATCCCCAGACCGGCGCGCTGAAGCAGATCATACAGTGAACCCGCACGCGCAATACCATACCATGAACGAATAATCATCATCATCAAAATTTATAGAATATGTTAAAGAATCACCCCAAAGGCTTACTTGGAGCGGCGCTGTCGAACATGGGCGAACGCTTCGGTTTTTATATCATGATGGCAATACTCACGTTGTTCATCTCTGCAAAATTCGGTCTGAGCGAGACGACGACCGGATACGTCTACTCCATCTTCTACGCCTCGACCTACGTCCTCGCGCTCGTCGGCGGCCTGATTGCCGACCGCACGAGGAAGTACAAGGCGACGGTGATGACGGGCATCGTCCTCATGGCCGCCGGCTACCTGATCATCGCCATCCCCACTCCCACGCCCGTCCCCGACACGGCGCTCTATCTCACCCTCACCTGCATCGGCCTCTTCGTCATCGCCTTCGGTAACGGACTGTTCAAAGGCAACCTGCAGGCCATCGTCGGGCAGATGTACGACGAACCACAGTATACGAAATACCGCGATTCCGGTTTCCAGATCTTCTACATGTTTATCAACGTAGGCGGATTCTTCGCTCCCTTCATCGCCGTCGGGCTGCGCAACTGGTGGCTGTCGGTCAACAATTTCGACTACAACGCCGCGCTCCCCGAACTCTGCCACCGCTACCTCGGGCAGGGCGGCGCGATAGACGCCACCGGCCTGGCCAACCTCCAGCGCTACGCGGGCGAAGTCACGCTCAACGGCGGCGCGGCAGCGACCGACCTGACGGCCTTCTGCAACCAGTATCTCGACGTCTTCAACCGCGGCTTCCAGTACGCCTTCATGGCCGCCATCGGCGCGATGCTCATCTCGCTCATCATCTATCTGTGCAACAAAAACAAATTCCCCGACCCGGCGCAGAAGAAAGCCGCGGCCGGCGCGCGCCCCGGCCGCGACGACGTCCGCATGGCCGCCGCCGAAGTGCGCCAGCGCATCTGGGCACTCTTCGCCGTCTTCGGCATCGTCATCTTCTTCTGGTTCTCGTTCCACCAGAACGGATACTCGCTCACCTACTTCGCGCGCGACTATATCAACCTCGACGTCATCAGCATCAACCTCGGCATCGTCACCCTCAAGGGCGCCGAGCTGTTCCAGTCCGTCAACCCCTTCTTCGTCGTCACCCTCACGCCCCTGATCATGTGGATCTTCGGCGCGCTCCGGGCGCGGGGCCGCGAACCCTCGACGCCGCGCAAAATAGGCATCGGCATGGGCATCGCCGCCCTGGCCTACATCTTCCTGCTCCTCTGCTCCACCGCCCTCCCGGCCAAGGAAGCCCTGGCAGGCATGACGTCAGACGCCCTCGGAGCCATGCGCCTCACCCCCTGGGTGATGGTCGGCATCTACTTCATCCTCACCGTCGCCGAGCTGTTCATCTCGCCCCTCGGCCTCTCGTTCGTCTCCAAAGTCGCCCCGCCACACCTGCAGGGCCTCATGCAGGGCTGCTGGCTCGCCGCCACCGCGACGGGCAACATACTGCTCTTCATCGGCGGCATACTCTACACCACCGTACCCCTCTGGGCCTGCTGGCTCGTCTTCGCCGCCGCCTGCGGCCTGTCGATGCTCGTCATGATCTCCATGGTCGCGTGGCTTGAAAAGGTAGCGAAATAAAATTCAAGATTCAAAATTCAAGATTCAAAATTAAAAACCTCTTTTCCGCGTCATTGCGAACGAAGTGAAGCAATCCAGACCCCCGGCGCCGTGGCCGTATGCAGATTGCTTCGCTTCGTTCGCAATGACGCCGGATGCCCTCCCCCGCAGAAATAAAACTCATAATCCGCAGCAGAAAAAAAATTACGCATAATTCAGAATTTTTCAGTACCGGAATCTTTGATTTATCAAAAATGAATTATCTTTGCAGGGAAAATAATTATCCCACAAAACAAATG
>JAIRZY010000076.1 GCA_031266995.1 Tannerella sp. | reverse complement strand
GATCCTCCGCAAGTCGCGCAAATTTCGCTATATTTGCACATTTTTAAACAGTAAAATCAGTAACCGGACAAATGGAAAGACAACTTCTTCTGGGCGACGAAGCCATAGCCCAAGCCGCTATCGACGCGGGCCTGTCGGGTGTATACTCCTATCCCGGAACGCCTTCGACGGAAATCACCGAATACATCCAGCACTCGCCGGCGGCACGCGAAGGGGGCATACGCAGCCGCTGGTGCACGAACGAAAAGACGGCGATGGAGGCCGCCCTGGGCATGAGCTATGCCGGCAAGCGGGCGCTCTGCTGCATGAAGCACGTAGGCCTGAACGTGGCCGCCGACTGCTTCATAAACGCCGCCATGACCGGTATCCACGGCGGGATGATCGTCGTCACGGCCGACGACCCCTCGATGCATTCCTCGCAGAACGAGCAGGATAACCGCTTCTACGGGCAGTTCGCAATGCTGCCCGTGCTCGAACCTTCGAGCCAGCAGGAGGCGTATGACATGGTATACGAAGGCTTCGAGCTGTCCGAACGCCTCGGCTACCCCGTGCTGCTGCGCATCACGACGCGCCTGGCACACTCGCGGGCCGGCGTGACCGTCCGTCCGGCCAGGCCACAGAACGCCCTGCAGTGTCCCGCCGACGGACGGCAGCGCTACATCCTGCTGCCCGTCAACGCCCGCCGGCGATACCGCGACCTGCTGGCCGCACAGGAACGCATGACGGAGGCGTCCGAAGCGGCGGCCTGCAACCGCTATTTCGATGCGCCTGACCGCCGGACGGGTATCATCACGACCGGGCTTGCGTTCAACTACCTGTCCGAAAACTGTCCCGGCGGCTTCGTCCATCCCGTGCTGAAGATATGCCAGTATCCCCTGCCCGTGCGCCTGATACGGCGGCTGGCCGGGGCGTGTGACACGATACTCGTGCTCGAAGAAGGCGCTCCCTTCGTCGAAGCGCAACTGAAGGGCCTGCTCGGCGACGGGCCGAAGGTGAAGGGACGGCTTGACGGCACGCTCGCCCGCGACGGCGAGCTGACGCCCGACGCGGTCGGACGGGCGCTCGGACTGTCGGTCGACACGTATTACGCCGTGCCTGATGTCGTCGAAAAACGCCCGCCCGCGCTCTGCCGCGGCTGCGGCCACCGCGACCTGTTCGACGCCCTGAACGAAGTCGTCGGCGAATACGACGGCGCAAAGGTATTCAGCGACATCGGCTGCTACGCGCTGGGCGCCCTGCCGCCGCTGCACGCGATAGACTCGTGCGTCGACATGGGTGCATCCATCACCATGGCCAAGGGCGCGGCCGATGCCGGCGTGCACCCGTCCGTAGCCGTGATCGGCGACTCCACCTTCACCCATTCGGGCATGACGGGGCTGCTGGACTGCGTGAATGAAAACAGCCCCGTGACGGTCGTCATCTCCGACAACGAGACTACGGCTATGACCGGCGGGCAGGACTCGGCCGGCACCGGGCGCCTCGAAGCCATCTGCGAAGGCCTCGGCGTCGCACGGGAACACATCCGCGTCTTCACCCCCCTCGCCAGGCATTTCGACGCGATGAAGGCCATCGTACGCGAAGAAATCGAATACCGCGGCATCTCCGTACTGATTCCGCGCCGCGAATGCGTCCAGACATTATCCAGAAAGAACAAAGAGAAAGATAAAACAAAAGTAAAATGAAAACAGACATCATTCTGTCGGGCGTCGGCGGGCAGGGCATCCTCTCGATCGCCGCCGTCATCGGCGAAGCCGCCGTCAGGGAAGGGCTGTACATGAAGCAGTCCGAGGTGCACGGCATGAGCCAGCGCGGCGGCGACGTGCAGTCGAACCTCCGCCTCTCCGACGCGCCGATAGCGTCCGACCTGATTCCGCTCGGGCGGGCCGATCTGATCATCTCCCTCGAACCGATGGAGGGCCTGCGCTATCTGCCATACCTGAAACGGGACGGATGGCTCGTGACAAGTATATGCCCGTTCGTCAACATCCCCGCCTATCCGGCGATGGAGCGGATACAGGCCGCGCTCGACCGGCTGCCGAACACGGTGAGGCTCGACGTCGAAGCCCTCGCAAGGGAAACCGGCTCGCCGCGCACGGCCAATATCGTCCTGCTCGGCGCCTCGACGTCATTCCTCGGCCTCGGATACGACCCGGTGGCCGCCGGCGTCCGTTCGATTTTCGGACGCAAGGGCGAGGACGTCGTCCGGATGAACCTGAAGGCGTTGCAGGCAGGATATGATGCGGAACAAAAAATGACGGTGTCCGTTCGGTTTACGACCGCAAAGGCGAGGAAATCGCCGGAATGAACCCGAAGAAGGTATGAGGCGAAACATAAAAACGAAATGAGATGAAACGAAACGTATCCGTGCTGATATGCCTCTGCGCGGCCCTTGCGTGGCAGCACGCGGCGGCGCAGGAGGACGGCCCGGCGGGCGATGGCGTCGCGGTCGGCGACACGGTGCCCGCCTTCACCATCGTGTCCGACGACGGCGCGCCGACGCCCTCCGCTCAGTTCCGGGGCCGGGTGATGCTGATATGCTTCTTTGCGACGTGGTGTCCGACCTGCCAGGTCGAGCTGGCGGAAATCGAGAAAACGCTCTGGCCGGAATACAGGAACCGCGAGGACTTTGCGTTGCTGGCCGTCGGCCGCGAACATTCCGATGCCGAACTGAAGCTGTACAATGCGAAGAAAGGTTTTTCGTTTCCGCTGTATCCCGACCGTGACCGCAGGATTTTCGACGCGTTTGCGACGCAACTCATCCCCCGCACGTACCTGACGGACCGGGACGGGCGGATCATCTACGTCGCCACGGGCTACAGTCGCCGGGAATTTGACAATCTGATGAAGGCCATCGACCGCGCGCTGCTTCGCTAATAAAAGTAACGGTGACTGCCCACGCGGACGACTGCCGGTTTTCCGGTGAGCGCGTTTTTTTCAACCTCTTCGCCGGGCAGGTGGTGCCAGGGTATGCCGTAGAGTCCGAGGTAATAGAGGTCGGGGTTGATGACGTATTCGTTGGTGACGGGCGCGTTGCCGAACCGTAAGACATTGCATACGTACGCATCGTTATCCTGCCTTTCGGCGCCGCTGCCGCCCTTCGCCGTCAGCGTGATGCGGTAGACCGTCGGGCCGGGATGCTCCTCGATGAGGATATCGTTCACGTTTTCCGCCTCCGGATTCGGATATTTATATATGATCACGACCGCCTCCTGTCCGGGCCTCTCTACCCGCACCCTGTCCAGATAGCCCCAGGCATTGTAGGTATAATCCACATTGGAGTGCAAAGCGCCGTCGCTGTAGCGGCTGATGACGGATTCGGCAAAATAAGACTCGTTCAGGACGATTTCGCTCCTTATTCCTTTATACGAGTAAATGATGTCGGCATATCCGCTGCCGTAGCTGATGACGGCTTCTTCGGATTTCCACGTCACGCTGTTCGAGCCGGACGAGGCGCCGATGATGCCCTTGCGCAACGCTTTCAGCCGTATATTTTTTCCGCTCAGGTCATACGCCAGCTCCGTGTAGACCGAATCTATCGCATAGCCGGTCAGTCCGCTCTTGTATATCGTGTCCAGCAGGCTGACCCTCCCCGGAAGGGGAGGCATGCGCGACTCGCATCCACAAAAAAACAGGAAAATAAAGAAGAAAACAATTCCTGCTCCCATTCGTCTGATATCGTAATACGTCTTCATATTTAAACAATTATTCGTCTGCAAAGATAGGCATAAGTCGGACACGCGGCACAAAAAATATTGTTAAAAAGATGTTTTTATTGTCTTTGAATTAAAGCACTTAATGATAGTAGCAAAGTGATTTGGAGGGGAACGGTTTTAAAAAAAATACAAAGACATATATGCAGAAGCTTTCAATTTGTTCTCTTAAGCATACATTTTTTCAAACTCGCGTGCGGACGGAAATGCGCCGTCGCCCCGCACCGCCATCGCCGCAAAACGCGCGGCGAATCGCCCGTCCGTCCGAATTTGGCCCCCGCCCGTCTCACGTTCGCGATTTATCCCTATCTTTGCCCCGTTTTAATACGGACAGATTTTGAATCTTTCGGAACTTGTAACAATTTACGCCGCCCATCCGCAGATAAAGACATTCCCCCCGCAGGCCGAAGCGAAAGGCCGGCGCCGCACGGTCGCGCTGCGGGGCCTGAACGGTTCGGGAGCGGCCATGACCGTCGCCTCGCTTTTTGCAAAACGGGGCGGATGCTTTTTGTGTATCCTCAACGATGCCGAAGACGCGGGCTACTTCTACAACGACCTCGTGCAGATGACGGGCCGGCGCGTCCTGTTTTTCCCTTCCGCCTATCATCGCCACATCAGGTACGGCCGCCTCGACGCGGCCAGCGAAATACTGCGCACCGAGGCGGTTATGGCGCTTCACGGCGACGGCGGGCGGCGCGACGTGCTCGTCGTTACCTGTCCCGACGCCCTGGCCGAAAAAGTGGCGTCGCGCGACGTGCTTCAGTCGAGCACGCTGCGAATACACGTCGGCGAAATGATCGACATCACGTTCGTGTCCGACATGCTCGACACGCTTGGCTTCGAGCAGACCGACTACGTCTACGAGCCGGGGCAGTACGCCGTGCGCGGAAGCCTCATCGACATCTATTCGTATTCGAGCGAATATCCTTTCCGCATCGACTTTTTCGGAAACGAGGTCGAAAGCATCCGCTCGTTCGATATCGACACGCAACTGTCGCGCGAACGGATTGAGGAGGCGACCGTCGTCTCGCGTCCGGATCGTCGCGGCGGCGGCGGGACGTCGCTCTTCAGCCTTTTGCCGGCGGACGCGTGTGTGGTCGTCGCCGACGCGGCGTGGTGTGCCGAGCGAATCGACAGCCTGTGGCACGAGACGCCGGTCGCGGGCGAGGAAGGGGCGTTCGCGTCCGTCGACGAGATGCGCGAAGAGTTGATATGCCGGGACGGGTTTGTCGCGTCGCTCGAGCAGTTCGACATGATACGGGCCGGCGGCGCGACGGACAGCGCGGCAGACGCCATCGTCGCCTTCGACAGCGAGCCGCAGCCGCTCTACTGTAAGAATTTCGACCTCGCGAGCGACTCGCTGCGCCACTTCCTCGACGGGGGATATGCGCTCTACATCACGACCGACAGCCCGAAGCAGGCCGAACGGCTGCAGGCCATCTTTCACGACCGGGGCGACGAGATTCCCTTCGCGCATGTGGAGAAAACGGTACATGCGGGCTTCGTCGACCACACGCTGAAGATTTGCGTCTTTACCGATCATCAGATTTTCGGGCGCTATCACCGGTACAGCCTCGGGAGCGACAGGGTGCGGAGCGGCAAGATGATGCTTTCGCTGAAGGAACTGAACCGGTTTGCGACGGGTGACTTCATCGTGCACGTCGACCACGGCATCGGGATGTTCGGCGGCCTCGTCCGCACGGAGGTGAACGGGAGGCTGCAGGAGGCCGTCAAGATGGTGTATCGAAACAACGACATCCTCTTCGTCAGCATCCATGCGTTGCACAAACTGTCGAAGTACAGGGGGAAGGACGGCGAGCCGCCGGCGCTGAACCGGCTCGGCAGCGGGGCGTGGGAGCGGATGAAGGAGCGCACGAAGAAGAAGGTCAAGGACATTGCCCGCGACCTGATCAGCCTCTACGCGCAGCGCCGGCAGCAGAAGGGGTTCGCCTTCAGCCCGGACAGCTTCATTCAGGACGAGCTTGAGGCGGGCTTCATCTACGAGGATACGCCGGACCAGATGAAGGCGACCGCCGAGGTGAAGGCCGACATGGAAAGCGACCGCCCGATGGACCGCCTGATATGCGGCGACGTAGGCTTCGGCAAGACCGAGGTGGCGATCCGCGCGGCCTTCAAGGCGGTGACGGACAACAAGCAGGTCGCCGTGCTCGTGCCGACAACCGTGCTCGCCTTTCAGCATTTCCGCACGTTCACCGAGCGCCTGAAGGATTTCCCCTGCACCGTGGACTACATCAGCCGCGCCCGCTCGACGCGCGAAGTGCGCGACATCCTGCGCCGCCTCGAAAGCCGCGAGCTGGACATTCTGATCGGCACGCACCGCCTGACGGGCGGCGACGTACGGTTTCGCGACCTCGGGCTGCTCATCATCGACGAGGAGCAGAAGTTCGGCGTCGCCGTCAAGGAGAAGCTGCGCCGCATGAAGACGAACGTCGACACGCTGACGATGACCGCCACGCCCATCCCGCGCACGCTGCAGTTCTCGCTCATGGGCGCCCGCGACCTGAGCAACATTCACACGCCCCCGCCCAACCGCTATCCCGTGCAGACGGAACTGCAGCGCTTCAACCGCGACATCATACGCGAAGCCATCGAGTTCGAAACGAGCCGCAACGGGCAGGTATTCTTCATCCACAACCGCATACAGAACATGGCCGAGATCGAGGCCCTCGTCCGCAGCGAAGCGCCCTTCGCACGCGTCGCCGCAGTGCACGGACGGATGGAGCCGGAGGCGCTCGAACGCACCGTGCTCGACTTCGTGAACTGCGAATACGACGTGCTGATCTCGACCGCCATCGTCGAAAACGGCCTCGACGTGCCGAACGCCAACACGATCATCATCAACGACGCGCACCGCTTCGGCCTCTCGGAGCTGCACCAGTTGCGCGGCCGCGTAGGGCGCAGCAACCGCAAGGCATTCTGCTACCTCCTCTCGCCTCCCCTCGCGACGCTCACCGCCGAGTCGCGGCGACGCCTGCAGGCGATCGAAAACTTTGCCGAGCTTGGCAGCGGAATACACATCGCGATGCAGGATCTCGACATACGCGGGGCGGGCAACATACTCGGCGCCGAACAGAGCGGGTTCATCGCCGACCTGGGCTATGAGACGTATCAGAAAATACTCGAAGAGGCGGTCGACGAGCTGCGCGCGGACGAGTTTCCCGACCTCTGCGCGCCGGACGGCGACGGCGGCGAAGGCTATGTGCGCGAAACGTTCATCGACAGCGACCTCGAACTGATGTTCCCTCCCTCATACATCCCGAACGACTCGGAGCGCATCGGCATCTACCGCGAACTGGACACGCTCGAGGGCGAAAAGTCGCTCGCCGCCTTCGTCGCGAAGCTGACCGACCGCTTCGGCCCCGTGCCGCCCGAAGGCGAGGAGCTGATCCGCGTCGTCGGCCTGCGGCAGGCCGCGCGCCGCCTGGGCATCGAA
>JAIRZY010000007.1 GCA_031266995.1 Tannerella sp. | reverse complement strand
CTTAACCCCTCGAACGCCGGCGAATGGCGCACGCTGGCGGACGGCGAACGGGTCTGGCAACTGAGCGTACGGGCCGGAGGGGCCATCGCCCTGATGCTCTATTACTCGGAGTTTCATATTCCCGAAGGGGGCCGGCTTTTCATCTACAACGCGGCGAAGACCCATCTGCTGGGCGCCTATACGGGCCGTACGAATCCGCGCGGCGGGCGCTTTGCGACCGAGTTTGTGGCGGGCGACGAGCTGACGCTCGAATACGCGGCAGGGCCTTCGGGCGAAGCGCCGCGCATCGAAATCGAAGGCGTCGGATACGGATACAACCACATCGCGGTGCGCAACGGCGAAGTGGCGCTGCGTGCCACCGGGTGCGAGGTGGACGTCAACTGCGAGGAAGGCGACGCATGGCAGAACCAGAAAAAAGGCGTCTGCCGGATGGTGCAGCGCATCGGATCGAGGGAATACCTCTGCAGCGCGTCGCTGGTCAACAACACCGCGCAGGACCTGAAACCGTATATCCTTACCGCGCATCACTGCTCGTTCGGGAGCAACAACATCGAGGCTTCGGCCGAAGACATGATGCAGTGGTCGTTCTACTTCCACTACGAACGCGAAGGCTGCAGCTCGCCGGCGCTGACCGTGGCCCGAACCATGACGGGATGCCGTAAGATTGCCTCCAGCAACATATCAGGCCATTCCGACGGCCTGCTGCTGCTGCTGAACGACCGGATCCCGGAGGGCTACAACGTGTACTACAACGGATGGGACAACCGCGACACGCCGGCACAGTCGGGCGTAAGCATTCATCATCCGACGGGCGACTACAAGGTGATCTCTACCTTCCTCAGCCCCGCGACGCACTACACGTTCGAATCGCTCGACGGCATCACGGGCGCCCCTAACGCGCACTGGAACGTCGTCTTCGACGCTACCGTCAACGGACACGGCATCACGGAGCGCGGCTCGTCGGGCGCACCCCTGTTCAACGAGCAGAAGCTGATCGTCGGGACGCTGACGGGCGGCAGCTCGACCTGCCTCGACCCGGCCGGGCTGAACCTGTACGGCAAAATGAACCACCACTGGGACCGTCACGGGACGGACGACAGCACGCGCATGGACGTATGGCTCGACCCCGGCCGCTCGGGTGCACAGACACTCGCGGGGCGCTATCACGCCGGCGCCCTGCCGCCGCCCCGCAACCTGCAGATCACCTATGCCGGCAAAAAAGTACAGCTCACGTGGGACGCGCCCGCCTCGGGGTCGCCGGTGGCCTACTGCGTCTACAACAACGGCCGGCGGACAGACCGGACGCAGGGCCTGTCGTACGAAGACGACACGCCCGGATACGGCGACCGCAACTACAGCGTATCGGCCCTCTACGACGGCGACAACGAATCCGACCCCGTCAGCCGCTCCATCTTCCTCCAGGAATACAGGGCGCCCGCCGCCGCATCGGCCGTGTTCACCGTCGGCGGGAAAGTGGCCGTCTCGTGGCAGCCGCCCCTGTACGAACAGACCATCTACTGGGGCGAGAAAAATGCCGACACGCGGATCATGATGGAAGAAGACGAAAGCGGACGGCAGAAGCCGTTCTACTTCGGACAGATGTGGACGAAGGAAGACATCGGCGCGCTGCACCGGCGAACGATCACGGCCGTGCGATTCATGCCGGTACGAAACAATTCGTACAAAATCCACATCGCGCAGGGAGACCGTACCTATACGCAGGACGTGGCCGCTCCGGCCTATCGCGAGACGAATACCGTCGCCCTGTCGAGACCCTTCGTCATCAACGGAAACAGCTCGCTGATCGTCTCGATCTTTGCCGACAATCCACAGGGCTACCCGGCCTACTGCGACCCTGGCCCGGCCATATCCGGGAAGGGCGACATATACTCGTACGACGGCGTGAAATGGGAGTCGATGTACCGGTCGGATCCGGACTTTAACATGAACTTCTTCATCGCGGCCGTCGTCTCCTCTGCCGAAGGCGACTTGCCCGTGACGTATGCCGCCACGCCCGAAATCACAGTTTCGCCGGGAACGGCAAAGCCCGCAAAAACGCAGGCCGCCGCCGCACTGCGCGGAAACGTCGCGCTCTACAGCCTGACGCCCATCGCCTTCCCCGAAGTCAGCGGATACGGCGTCTACCGCGACGACGCAAGGATCGCCACGGCGCCCGCCGAGACGCGCCGGTACGTCGATCCGTACGACCTGCAGCACAAGTCCTTCTACCAGGTATCCGTCCTGTACGGCAACTACGAAAGCGACCTCAGCGCGAAGATGGAAATGTCGCCTTCCGCAAGCGCCGCCGTTGTCGCGGAAACGGTCGCGCTGCATCCCGGCCTGTTCGCCGGGCAGGTCGAAATCGACGGCGCGGAGCAGGTCATCAAAATGGAGGTCTACTCAATCGACGGGAAACTGCGCCTGCAGTCCGGCCCGCCGGACAGAGTCATCCCGACGCAGTCGTGGCCGCCGGGGATATACATCTTCCGCCTCCATACGCGCGACGGCGGCTGCCTGACGGTAAAAGGGGTCAGGAGAGGACGGTAAGTAATTCAAGATTCGAAATTCAAGATTCAAGATTTTTCATGCTGAGACCGAGACGTCGAAACCTGCGGCCCTGACGCGGTCGGCGATGGCCTCCAGTTCCTCTTTCGGCACTTTCCGGAGCGACCGGACGGGCGTTTCGCGGTCGACGGTGTATATCATCACCCGGCGCGGACAGATTTCCTTCAGCGCCTCCAGCCACGCGCCGACCGCCGCGTCGCCCGTATTGTCGATGACGGCGCCGTCGCGTTCGCCGCGCAGGAAAATCGTCTGGACACACACCTTTCCGTCGAAGCGGCAAAGCTGCCGTATGACCTCGCCGCACGTGAAGCCCGCCTGCACGGGCTGGTCGATTTGCCGCATGAGCGCATCCGTCGCCGAGTCGAGCTTCATGATATTCTCGTCGACGCGGCACAAGGCCCGGAAAACAGCGTCTTTCCATACCATCGTAGAGTTCGAGAGCACCGCCACTTTCGCCTGCGGACACAGCCTGTCGCGCAGCGCCAGCGTGTCGTCGATAATACCGGCAAAGGCGGGGTGGAGCGTCGGCTCGCCGTTTCCCGAAAACGTGATGACGTCGGGATACGCCTCCGCCGCCGCCATCTGCAGCAGCTTTGCCTCCAGCGCCCCGCGCACCTCTTCGCGGCGCGGCGCCTTCGTCGTGGCCGGGCGCTCTTCGTTCAGTCCACATTCGCAGTAGATGCAGTTGAACGTACACCGCTTGCCGTCCGCCGGCGAAACGTTGACCCCCAGCGAAACCCCGAGACGGCGGCTGTGGACGGGGCCGTATACAATATCTTGAAAAAGAAATGTTCCCATTCTCCGTTTTTTTGATTCGCAACGCAAAGATACGAAAAAGATGCGTA
>JAIRZY010000239.1 GCA_031266995.1 Tannerella sp. | reverse complement strand
TGTTACACGCCATGCAATTTTTTTTTCTGCAAATATAAATACAATATTTCAACAGACAAGCAAAATACACAATTTGCAGTTCAAAATTCGAACCTCTCCGTCCGTTTAGAGAAAGACGAAGCAGAATCTTTCCTGTCATTATGCCGCCAATTCATTTTCACCCTCCCCTTTCGCCATTGCCATGACGTTCAAAGAATTTCACACACACAAAGACGCACCAAACGCCGTACCGTCGTCCGGCCACACCGGCCCGCAGAACCACGGCTACAACCTTGCCCTCCGAAACATCCGCATTCGGGAACTGCCACTCCGAAGCGCTCCCGCCCCTTCCGGGAACGTTCCCGGACAGGCGGGGAACATTCCCCGGTAAGCGGGGAACGCTCCCCGGTAAATGGAGAACGTTCCCCGACAAGTGGGGAACATTCCCCGGTAAGCGGGGAACGCTCCCCGACAAGTGGGGAACATTCCCCGGTAAGTGGGGAACATTCCCCGGTAAGTGGGGAACGCTCCCCGGTAAGTGGGGAACGTCCCCGGACAAGTGGGGAACGTCCCCGGACAAACGGGGAACGTCCCCGGACAAACGGGGGACGTCCCCGGACAAATGGGGGATGTCCCCGGACAAGCGGGGGACGTCCCCGACAGAACGCGGACAGTATACATTTAATGAGAATATAACCTTGCCGTAACCGTTCCGTTACACGGAGGGAATACATTTGCACCCGATTTAATCTACAACTTAATAGAAAGTAATATGAAAAAGAGAGACTTTATCAAGTCAGGACTTCTGGCTACCGGTGGACTGGGACTGTTTGGCGTCCCGTCCCTCATGTCTGCCGCCGGCGCGCGTGCAGGGGTATTAAGGCAGGGCGGCGTAGCGGCCGAACGGCTGCAGGACAACTACACCGTTCCCTCGTGGACGCTTTACCGCCGCGCCCTGGCCGCCGGTCAGAGCGAGGAAGCGGCGTCCGTCTTCCTCATCACCAGGGAATGGCCGTTCAACATCGTGGCCAGCGTCAACGGCGACCCGGCCACGCGCATGGGCGTCACCTGGTATACGAACGCGGGCGAGAGCGGACAGTATCTCGAATACGTCCGAGGCGATGCCGCCGGCGGCTTTGCCGGTGCCATCCGCGTCGCGGCCGAAGAGACGGCCGTCAGCGACATGTGCTACAACAACAGCGAAAACATCGAGCTGAACGGTATCTTCGACCTCTACGAAAAGCGCAGCTACGTCAGCCACAAGACGCTACTCGCCGGCCTCGCGCCAGACTCGCTCTACACCTACCGCGTCGGTCGCGAAGGCGCGTTCCGCACCGGCTCCTTCCGCACGGCAAAGGCGGGAACGGACGCGTTTGAATTTATCTACATCGCCGATACGCAGGCGATGAAGGAGGAATATTTCGACGTCTCGGCCCGCACCGTCGCCGCTGCCGGCGCACTGACGCCCGGCGCCGCTTTCCTGCTCTGCTCCGGCGACCTCGTGGAGTCCAACCGCGGCGTCTATCCGGGCGAGAGTACCTACTATACCGACAATTCCGAATGGGAATGGGAGCAGTGGTTCGAGCGGATGCAGGAGACGTGGCTGCGCCTGCCCGTCGTCCCCGTGCAGGGCAATCACGACACGGCGACGTACTGCAACATGTTTCATCACTTCAATACCGACCGCTCGTTCAACGCCACGTTCGGCGCCGGCGGCGGGGCGACGGCCATGGACGGCACGGTGTACTCCTTCGTCTGCGGCAGCGCGCTTTTCATGGTGATCAATTTTGAAGACTACCGCAAGGGCGAGCCTTACTTCGCTGCGCTCGAGGCGTGGATGGAGGAGCAGATCCGCGTGCACGACGGCGTGAAGTGGCGCATCGTGACCTATCACAAAACAGTCTTCACCGGCAGCAGCTCGCATCAGGACGACGCCGACGGCCTGGCCGTCCGCCTGCGCATGGCGAAGGTCTTCGAGCGCCTGGGCATCGACCTGGCCATGCAGGGGCACGATCATATTTATGAAACGATCGGCGCCATCACGGCCCGCGAGACGGAATACAGCCTCGTGACCGGCGCCGTGACCGAACGCACCTACACGACCCCCGTCCCCCGCGACGGCAGGAACAACACGCCGAACATGACGGGCTGGGAGGGCGGCACGTTCGACGTCACACGCGGAATGCTCTATTTCCTCAACAACTCTGCCGGACTGAAGAAATACACGCCCCGCTCGCGCGAGGAGATGGACGCCGGCATCGCGAAGCACGGCATTACGGACTACTACGACATGTTCAGCCGCTTCGGACAGACGGGCGACCCGACGTTCAGCCGCGTCAGTATCTCGACCGGCGCCATCGACATCTCGACCTACACCGTCAACGCGGCAGGCGAAGCGACGCATTTCGACACCGTCCGCATCGTTCGCAGCGGCGACAAGATCACCGGCCTCGAGGCGATCCGTTCCGGCCGCGGCCTGCAGCTCCGTCCCGAGGGCGACCGCCTGCTGCGCATCGAGACGCCCGACGCCGTAATCGACGCACGCCTGTATGCCTTTTCAGGCGTTCAGGTACGCTCGCAGCGCGACGCCCTGCTGAATCTTCGCGGGATAGCGGCGGGGATTTATCTGCTGCAGGTCAGGACGGCATCCGACGTGTATGTCGAGCGGGTGGTTGTCAAGCCCTGAAGACTGAGAAGGGACGCGCCCCGTCCCAGGGAAGGGACGAGACCCGCCCCAGGGAAGGGACGAGGTGCGTCCCAGGGAAGGGATGAGGTCCGCCCCGGGGAAGGGACGCAGCGCGCCGGCGCGGGGATGGCCAAACCCGTCCGCCGGGGCGCATTTCTTTTGACCGAACGGGACTTTATTCCTACCTTTGCAGCCGTAAACCAGTCAACACAGGAAAACGGAAGAATGAAAACAACGGTACATACAGACCCGGAAACGATCGAAGGCGTGATTCGCCGTTGCGACACGTGCAGCGTCGGGATGGCGGACGTGGACGGGACGCCCTACGTGCTGCCCATGAACTTCGGATACGAAGACGGCGTCGTATACCTCCATTCGGGGCCGGAAGGGACGCACGTCGAAATCGTCCGCCGCAACCCGCGCGTCTGCGTGCTGTTCGGCGCCGCGGGCGAGCTGGTCTGGCAGCATCCCGACGTGGCGTGCAGCTACCGGATGCGCGCGCAGAGCGTCGTGGCGTGGGGACAGGTCGAGTTTGAAGAAGACTTCGACCGCAAGGTGCATGCGCTCGACGTCCTGATGCGCCACTACTCCGACCGGCAGTTCAGCTATTCCAGGCCGGCAGTCGTCAACACGCGCATCTGGCGCATACGGCTTGAGAATGCGAGTTGCAGGGCCTTCGGCGTGCCCCACCGCTAAGCGGCGGCGGCGATAGGCGGCGTTTATCGTGACATAAAAATTACCGATTTGACCGATATTCCTTTTTGACGTATCTTTGCGGCGTGAGATTAAGAACATAAAGTATTATCTGTAAAAAATGAATGTTATGAACGTAAATGGAAAAAACAGCGTAGGACTGGATCTGGCTGCGACCGGTCTGGTGATTGAGAAACTGGGTGAAGTGCTGGCCGGCTATCAGGTGTTTTACACCAATCTGAGAGGTCTCCACTGGAATATTCAGGGAGACAAGTTTTTCGAGCTTCATCCGATCTATGAAGAGTATTACGGCGAGATGGCCGACAGAATCGACGAGACGGCCGAGCGCATCGTCATCCTGGGCGGCGTGCCGGCAAACAGCTTCTCGGACTACCTGAAGATATCGCGTGTGAAGGAAGTCTCCGGCGTATCCTGCTGGAAGACCGGATCAAACAACGTGATAGAAACGCTTCAACTGCTGATCGGCCTCCTGCGCGAGCTGCGCGAGCTGGCCGTCAAGGCAGGCGACCAGGGCACCCTGTCGCTGGCCACCCACGCGATCAAGAGCTTCGAGAAGAAAGTCTGGATGCTCTCGGCCTATGTGAAGGACTGACGGGGCTGAAGCGGAAGCCGTGTCTCGCGACACGTGCGCGATGAAAGCAAGAATCCTGTCCGGCGCTGCAGTCCGGGCAGGATTTTTTTCGCCGTCCTGTTCGCGCCGGGCGGCGAAGCGTCACCGCTCAGCGGCGGTCTGCACCGATATACGACTTCAAACTCTTTACATACGCATCGAAGGCATTGATGCCCGCGGGCGTTATCGTGCAGACGGTTCTCGGCATCTTGCCCTGAAAGGTCTTGCGCACTTCGATATATCCGGCCTCGTTCAGCTTGTCAATCTGCACGCTCAGGTTTCCCGACGTCGCGCGCGTCTCCGTCTTCAGATAAACGAAGTCCGCCTCCTCCACACTGATCAGCAGCGACATGACGGCCAGCCGCAACTGCGAATGCAGTAAAGGGTCAAGATCCTCAAACATGACTTTGCTTCTGTTTGCGTTGAATCAAATGCCCGGGCACGGCGAAGCCGGCAATCATGCACACGGCCATAATCAACTGTTGATACCCCTGATAGAGCGTTCCGGCAAGATGTCCGTCCACGCTCTGCCACCGGAAGGGAAAGACGCACAGAATCGCTCCCAGCCAGAACAGGGCGGCGATCCACTTCATCGGCCTGGCGCGGCATGCGCAGGCTGTGACATACTCACCCAGCCCCAGCATGGTCAGTATCACGGGCGTAATCAGAAACATCACCTCCGCGCTGCGGGTCAAACAGGCAAAAGCCGTGATCATCCCCCAGAAGACAAACACGCTGATGCCGAAGCCCGCCCATGCCGAGCGGATGATCCTGTCGATGTGCGTTCTGACAACGGCCGTCCGGTCGATGCGCCTGTTGATGAAATACGACACGACTGCGCCCGGGATCATCAGCAGCCAGACGGAATAGGCGTCGTGTCCGACCGCCGGCGCCTGCAGCAGGATAAAATTGGCTATGGCGGTCGCCGCCACCAGGTAGCCCCAGAAAATCATTACATTCACGCCGCGATTCAGATTGTTGCGGGCGCGGCTGATCATCTCCGTGATGACCTCCATACTTTCTTGTTCTGTAAATTCAGGTTTCATATCAAAAATAACTTGGTTGTTAAATATGGCGCGAAGGTAAATCGGTTCACGGAGTAAACAAAATTAATTCGGAATCTTTAGGCAGTTTTAGCATCCTGTGACATATCACACATCGTTTCGCAGAAGTTTATTCTTTTTCTTCCGAAGAAAAAAATCCCTACCTTTACCCCCGGTTAAGTTCACAGATCAGGAATGAAAAAGTGTATTGCATATATCGGTATATGGGCGCTGGGGGCAGGCGCGTGGCTGCAGGCGCAGGAAGCGTATCGCACGGAGGTATTTTCCGCGCAGGTCAAGAGTTTGCAGGTAAAGGTGGACGGCGAACTGATTTCGGCGCCATTCCTCGCCCTGAACGGCGGGAACATGCTCGAGGTCAGCTTCGACGTGCTGAATCACGTGCAGGGGCGCTTTGCCTTTTCCATCATCCACTGCAATGCGGACTGGACGAAGTCCGTGCTGACGCCCCTCGAATACATGGACGGCTTTCAGGGCATGCCGGTCGACGACTACGCGCAGGCGATGACCACGACCACGCACTACACCAATTTTCGCCTCTCCCTTCCGAACGACTACGTACGCTTCAAAGTGTCGGGCAATTACGTCCTGCAGGTGTATCACGAAGACGCGCCCGACCGGGTGATTTTCACGGCGCGCTTCTTCGTATACGAGTCGCTGGTCGGCATCCTGTCCGCCGTGCGGGGCAATACGGACATCTCCTTCAACCGGGCGCATCAGCAGCTCAGCTTCCGGATCGACTGCCGAAACATGCCCGTCGCCTATCCCCAGACCGACCTGAAGATAAACGTCTACCAGAACAGCCGGACGGACAATGCGGTCACGCACCTTCAACCCTCGCTCGTGCTGGACCGGAGGCTCGAATACGACCACATCCCCGCGCTGATCTTTGAGGGTGGCAACGAGTACCGGCGCATCGAGTTCCTCACGCATCGCTACAACGGGCTGGGCATCGACCGGATACGCTATTTCAACCCTTACTATCATGCCGACGTGATACGCGACGGAAGCCGCGCCGGCCAGTCGTATCTGTACGACGAAGACCAGAACGGGCGCTTTTTCATCAACTGCAGCCAGTGCGACGAGCCTGACACGGAGGCGGATTACTACATCGTGCATTTCGCATACGATTCCGAACAGATACCCGGCGGGAATCTGTACCTGCTCGGCGACTTCGTGCAGAACCGCTTCGACGCGAACAGCCTGATGGAATACAATCCACAGACACAGCAGTACGAAAAGGCGCTGCTCATGAAGCAGGGTTATTACAACTACCAGTACGTGTTTGTGCCCGAAGGCGAAACGAAAGGCACGGTGCAGCCCGCCGAAGGCAGCTATTTCCAGACGGAAAACGAGTATACGATAGCCGTCTACTACCGCCCGGCGGGCGCACGGTTCGACCGCCTGACAGGAATATCTACAGTCAAAAGCAAGTAGCGGAAAATATTTTGCCGCTCCCCGAAGATTCCGTACAGGTATACGGAAACTCCGTACGGGTATATGGAAACTCTGTAGAGGTCTGCGGAAACCCTGCAGGGGTTGTAGAGGTCTATGGAGACGGGCGCAAACATTTCTGTTAAATTTTACTGTGCATACCGTTCATTCTAAATAAATACATATTTTTGTGGATTGTAAAACATCATGACGGGAATAATAAATTAAACATAAGCAAATCATGAAAAAATCAGTTTTCTTTGCCGCCATTGCAGCGGCTGCGTTTTTAACCGCCTGCAGTTCGACTTCGGGCAGCGGCATACTGTTTGGCGGCACCGAGACAGGCCGCTGGGAATTTACGGGCAGTCACGCCGTCGAAAACGGTATCCTGTCGCTACAGGGCGACGGGGCGATGGCCGTACTCAAGGATGCAAAATATCGCGACTTCGAACTCGACGTGGAACTGCGCACCGTCTCGCAGGGCAAGGGTTTTGTCGCGTTCCACTCCGACAAGTCGGCGGGAAAGGGTTATCGCATAGCCATCAACAACGACCGCCGCGACCCCGTGTGGTGGAAGATGAGCGGCAGCCTGCTCTCGGTGCGTAACCTGACGAAAAGTTTTGTCCGCGACGAGGACTGGTACCGCATGACGGTGCGCGTGGAAGGACATGCCGTCACGGTCGCAATAAACGGCAGCCCCGTAGTCGAATACATCGAGCCGGCGGCGCCGTATCGCGTTGCGCCGAACGAAGGCGCGCTGCTTTCGGACGGCACCTTTGTGCTGGCGAGCGAGGGCGGCGGCGAAATACAGTTCCGTCACATTGAGGTCAACGTGATTCAGGCGGACAAGGCGCTCGTGCAGGCGCAACCGGCTGAAGCCGGCGACGAACAGACGGACGAAATCATCCGCCTGCATCAGGAGGATTTTCCCGTGCTCGATTACCACGTGCACCTGAAAGGCGGGCTGACCGAGGACGAGGCGGCGCAGATGTCGCGCAAACTGGGGATCAACTATGCCATGGCGCCCAACTGCGGCATCGGCTTCCCGATTACGAACGACGAGGAGGTGCTCGCCTACCTGGACCGCATGCGCTCGCAGCCTTTCATCCTCGGGATGCAGGCCGAAGGGCGCGAATGGGTGACTACTTTCTCGCAGGCCGTCCGCGACGAGTTCGACTATGTCTTTACCGACGCCCTCACCTTCAACGACGACAAGGGACGCCGCACGCGCCTCTGGATTCCCAACGAGACGTGGATCGACGACGAACAGGCATACATGGACGTGATCGTCGACCGCATCTGCAAAGTCCTGACCGAGCCGGCCGACATATACGTCAACCCGTGCTTCCTGCCCGAGCCGATGAACCTCCGGTACGATGCTTTCTGGACGGAAGAGCGTATGAACAAATTCATCGACGCGATGGCGAAAAGCGGCGAGGCGCTCGAAATCAACGCCCGCTACAAGATACCGAACCGAACCATCATCATGAAGGCCAAAGCCGCCGGCGTGAAATTCACTTTCGGCACGAACAACGGCCTGCGCGACCTCGGCAAGCTGGAGTATTGCATCCAGATGAAGAAGGAATGTGGCATCACGGCCGAAGACATGTACAAGCCCAGCATAAAATTATAGCAACGATGAAGCCCGTTAAATTATTCTACCTCAAATCGTGCCCTTACTGCATCAAAGCGCTGTCTTATATGGACGAGCTGAAAAAACAGGATGCATACCGGGACGTGGAGATCGAAATGATCGAAGAGTCGGAAGAGCCGGAGATCGCAGACTCGTATGACTACTACTACGTCCCGACCTACTACGTCGACGGCGTGAAGGAACACGAAGGCGCCGCCGAGTTCGAAGAAGTGGAGGCCGTCTTCAGGAAAGCGGTGGAACAGGAGGATTTGTAACACAAAAGCACTAAATAAAACAGGATGTCAATGACAGCAAAAAAACGGACCTGGCCCGGCCGGGGAAGGTATTTCCCCGTGGCCTTACTGATTTGTCTGGCATTTATGTTTTGTCGCTGTAGCGGGAAAGATGAGTTTCCGCATCTTCCCGTGGCGTCATCACTGAATGAGGCAGAAGACGTTCCGATAGAAGATTTTGCATCTTCAATCAGAAGAGTGCAGTTGGAAACAAATGACGATATTCTCATTTCAAATATCTCCAATGTACTTGAAACGGACGAATTTTTCATTGTGAGCCATGCATCCCGCTTATCCGTATTTGACAAAGACGGTAAATACATGAATGATATCAGCAGTAAAGGTCAGGGGCCGCATGAGTTTAACGATATATCAAGCATTTTCATTAAAGACGGTCTGCTCTATCTGTATGACGCGTCGCGCCGGGCAGTATTGATTTTTACTTTCGAGGGAGAATTTGTCCGTTCTTTTTCGACCGGGAAACGCTACAGTTCCATATTCCCTCTGCGAAGCAATGATTATGTGGCATTTCAAAGGAGTATGTCCGGGAAGGAGAAGGCAAAACTGGTTTTCTTTGATGAATCGGCGGTGTCGGATACTATTTATTATGACAGGGAGTATCTCAAAGCGGTAAATATCGTATTCACTTTTGATAAGGAAGGATATGTATACAACTGCGACGGCGAGGATTACTTTAAGGAACTGTACAGCGATACCCTGTTTACGGTGCAGCCGGATCACACGCTCGAACCCCGCCTGATATTCGACCTGGGAGGATACCAGCCCACGCTGGAGTGGAAACATGCCATTACCGACGTAATCAATCACGTATGGGACAGGGCGCACTTGTTTATTATAGGCGAAACGTCTTCACACCTGTTTTTTAATGTGAGGATGAACCGGGAAACATCTACCTGTTACTGGGATAAACGCCGTAAATCGCTGCACAATGCCCGGCTTGCATATCCCCCGGACTACGGATACGAGGGCGCCTTTGTTCCCAAAGCCGTCTCGGAAGACCGGCGTCATCTTATCTCGGTTGAGAACGACACGGCTGGAGACAACAATCCTGCCCTTATTATTGCTACACTGAAAGAATAATCACTAAAGCTATATCTAACTATATTTTAAAACTTATTCGATTATGAAAAAGATCTATTTGTTATTCCAACTGTTAGCAGTCATGCTTCTGGCTGTTGCCTGTCAGGAGACGTCGAAGTATGCGTATGAAAGCGTCCCCGGCGATCCGCTGAAAACGCGAATCTACACGCTCGACAACGGGCTGAAAGTGTATCTCTCGGTCAACAGCGACAAGCCCCGTATCCAGACCTACATCGGCGTGCGTGTAGGCGGGAAAAACGATCCGGCGGAAACGACCGGTCTGGCACACTACTTCGAGCATCTGATGTTCAAGGGTACTCCAAGCTTCGGCACGAGCGACTACGAGGCCGAGAAACCGCTGCTCGACCGCATCGAAGCGCTCTTCGAAACGTATCGCCGGACGACCGACGAGGCGCAGCGCCGGGCGATATACGCCGAAATAGACAGCGTCGCCCAGGAGGCTTCCAAAATCGCCATCCCCAACGAATACGACAAGCTGATGTCCGCCATCGGCTCGCAGGGCACCAACGCCTTCACGTCGTACGATGTGACGGCATACACGGAAGACATTCCCGCCAACGAGGTCGAAACCTGGGCGATGATACAGTCCGACCGCTTCACCAATCCCGTGATCCGCCTCTTCCATACGGAACTGGAGACGGTGTACGAAGAATACAACATGAGCCTGACGCGCGACAACCGGCGCCTGTTCGACACGCTGCTGTATTCCCTTTTCCCCCACCACCCGTACGGCACGCAGACGATTCTCGGCTCGCAGGAGCACCTCAAGAATCCGTCCATCATCAACATCAAGAATTATTTTGATACGTACTACGTGCCCAACAACATGGCCATCTGCATGGTGGGCGACCTGAATCCCGACGAGACGGTTGCGACCATCGACAGGTATTTCGGCGGCCTGAAGCCCAAGGAACTGCCCGTGCTCAAGACGTCGCCCGAACGGCCCATCGAGCAGCCCGTCGTGAAGGAAGTCGTCGGTCTCGAAGCCGAAAACATCATGATCGGCTATCGCCTGCCCGCCGCCAACACGAAGGAGGCGGCCATCATGGAATTTGTCGACTACCTGCTGACCAACGGCAAGGCAGGCCTGATTGACCTCAACCTCGTGCAGAAACAAAAACTGCTGCGCGGCGGAAGCGGCACGGAAACGCTGGCCGACTACACGATGTTCGTCCTCTACGGCACGCCGAAGGAGGGACAGACGCTCGACGAGGTGAAAGACCTGCTGCTGGGGCAGATCGACCTGCTGAGGAATGGCGAATTTGACGACCGGCTGCTCGAGGCCGTCATCAACAACTTCAAGCTCGAACGCTACTATCAGCAGGAGGAGTATCGCTATGCCGCCCAGTTGCTGCTCTTCTCCTTCGTGAACGGAATGGAGTGGAAAGACGCCGTCGACCGCATTGAATTTCAGTCGAAACTCACGAAGCAGGACGTCGTCGACTTCGTAAACAAATACCTGAACAGCAACTACGCCGTGGTCTACAAGCGTCAGGGCACGCCGGGCGACAGGAAAATCGACAAGCCCGCGATCACGCCCATCTCGACCAACCGCGACAACGAGAGCAACTTCCTCGCCTCCGTCAAGGCGCGCGAAGTGAAGCCCGTCGAGCCGGTGTTTGTCGACTACGACCGTGATCTGTCGAAGCTGACGGTGCAGAACAAAGTCCCGCTCCTCTACAAGCGAAACACGATGAATCCGATCTTCTCGCTCTACTACGTCTTCGAGATGGGCAACAACCACGACAAGGCGCTCGGCACGGCGTTCGGCTACCTGAACTACCTCGGGACGTCGACCCGCACGGCCGAAGAACTCAAGAGCGAACTGTATCAACTGGCCTGCTCGTTCGGCGTGCAGGCTACGAACGAGCGCGTGTACGTCTACATCAGCGGCCTGAGCGACAACTTCGACAAGGCGCTGGCCATCCTCGAGGAAAAGCTGGCCGACGCCAGGCCCGACAGGGAGATATACGACAACCTCGTGACCGACGTGCTGAAGGGACGCGCGGACGCCAAGACGAGCCAGAGCGAGAATTTCGAAGCGCTGAGGCAGTACGCCCTCTGGGGCCCGCAGTCGCCGAGGACGAACATCCTCTCGGAAGCCGAACTGAAGGCGATGAATCCCGAAGAGCTGGTGAACCGCACCAAAAACCTCAAAAACTTCGAGCATACCATCCTCTACTACGGCCCGCTGACGGAGAAGCAAATCACGGAAGCCCTCGACCGCAGTCACGCGCTGGGCGAAACGCTGCAGCCCGTGCCCCGGTCCACGCCGTTCGCAGAACAGCCCACGCCCGAAAACAAGGTGCTGCTCGCACACTACGACGCCAAGCAGATCTACATGGCCATGCTCCACAAAAGCGGAACGTTCGACAGGACGATAGAGGCAGGGCGCGTGATGTATAACGAATACTTTGGCGGGAACATGAACAGCATCGTGTTTCAGGAGATGCGCGAGGCCCGCGGACTGGCCTATTCGGCCCGCGCCAGCTATCAGTATCCCTCCAAGCCCGACCGCGCGTACTACATGCAGACCTTCATCGCCACCCAGAACGACAAGATGCTCGACGCCATCGACGCCTTCAACAGCATCCTGAACGACATGCCGGAATCGGAAAAAGCCTTCGGGATAGCCCGCGACGCCATCCTGACCGGCATCCGTACGCAACGCGTGCTGCGCGACGACGTGCTCTGGAACTACATGAATGCACGGGAGTTTGGATACGACACCGACAAGAACCGCGAACTGTTCGAAAAAATCCCCGCCTTCACGCTCGAAGACGTGAGAGCCTTCCAGCAGAAGTACGTCAAGGACAAACCCTATACCTACTGCATCCTTGGCGACACGAAAGACCTCAACCTGAACGCGCTGAACAAAATCGGCAAAACAACTATCCTCACACAGGAAGAGATTTTCGGCTACTGAGCCGGAAAAAGCGGTAAACCGAAACATCCCCGGCAGGCGCTGTCCTGCCGGGGATGTCTGTTTAAAGCGTCCGCCGGGGCGGTGATTTTCGCGGCATGGCGCCCGAACGGGAGTGAGGCTTTGAGGAATGCGGAGAGGCTCTTCGTCCCTTCCCTGCAACGGGACTGTTTGCAGCGTTGCAACGAGGCTGTTTGCAATGCTGCAATGAGGCTGTTTGCAACGTTGCAAACAGCCCCGTTGCAAAGAAGAGAAATGGCGCGGAGAGAATGGCGAGGGGGAGAAGGAGATGCGGACTGCAAATATCGGATGCTTGTCGAGCCTGTCATCATGACTGTTCCCGCTTTACAGCGTCTTCCCGTTTCAGCACCATGACATAATCCTGTTCATTTTCTCTCACAATTTCAAAGCCGAGTCCTTTGTACATTTTTACGGCATAATTCCGCTTATCCACGCTCAGCGAAATTTGTTTATACCCTTTAAACGCCGAATCAATCAGACGGTGCATTAACTCCCGTCCTATCCCCAGATTGCGATATTCCCTGAAAACCGCAATGGCTAATTCCGGCGTTTCGGAATCAATATAGCCAAAACCTTTGGGTTCGCCGTCTAAAATGCGGAGCCACGCGCCGCCGACCGTGTTTCCGTTCAGTTCGGCAAGC
>JAIRZY010000221.1 GCA_031266995.1 Tannerella sp. | reverse complement strand
GGAGGAAGAGGGAAGAATTTCCCCCTGCGGAACTCCGACCGGAGCGTAACATGAGTTAATAATCAAACATCATCAGCGAAATGAAACAGCTCACTCTCATCCCCTCGCCCACGGTCGGCGCACCGTTCGCCACCGCAGGCATATTTTGTTTTGAGGAAACAAAAATTTATCCTTACATTTGGGGCTTTTCAAATGTAATACCGATATGCAGATTGAATTTTATGACAGACGATGACTTAAAACCCTATTCCCGGCTGACGACCCGGCAGTTGCGCGACGCCATAGACGCAGGCGACGAAAAGGCCGCGTGGTATTACTACGCCGTGAAACTGACGGACGATCAGTTGGAAGACGCCGTAAAGTACGGCGACAAAATAGCCGGCGCCCTCCGACCGTCCGACCGGCAGCCGGAGGACGACACAGTTGCCGGCAAAATAGCCCGAAAATACCGTTCCCTCGCAGACGGCGAATCAGACGACGTGGCCGAATGGTATCGCTACATCGCCGACCTGCCTGACGAACAGCGGGAAGCGATGATCAAAAAGGCCGAAAAGTATTACTACTATGCCGTAAACTCGTCGAACGAGCGGAAACTGCGCAAAGAATGTGGTTTCGACAGCAAGATCGAATGGTATCGCCACCTCGCAAGTCTGACAAACGCGCAACTGGAGGAAATGATCAAAAAAAATACAGACTGCTACGGCCTCGAATGGTATTATTATATGGTAAGGCTTTCCGGCGACAAGCTGAAAGCCGCCTGTACCGGAAGCGGGATCGGCGACAGCGGGATGGACAAAGCCGGCTGGTACTACTACGTGCTGAAACTGACCGACGATGAGTTCCGCGAGGCCGCCCGCTCCGGCGACGCGAAGGCGCAGGAAGGCGGACCGTACGACACTCTGCGAAACGAAATGAAGTGGCGTGACAGCATCGTCGGCGATGAAAACGCATTATACTGGCTCATATTCGTCGACCACCGTACGACGTTCTACTACCTCGCCGACGTATCCGACTGCACGGTCGACCACGTCGAAGCCTTCGTCGGAAGCATGAAGAAAGACCGCTGTCATTCGCTGAAGACATTCCGCGGGCGAAGCGGACTGCTGAAGTGGCTGAATACCGTGGCATATAATTTTATGAGCAAGCAGAAGAAGCGCTACGGTAGGGAAATAGACCCTGACGATGGCGGCACTCCGCTCGATGACGGCACTCCGCTCGATGACGGCGCTTCGTCCAAAGACGACGACCCGTTCAAGGGTATAGATGTTAAACCTGTCGTCAAACAGATTCTGGATGAGATGTCTCCCCCATACCGGGATGTTCTCGAAATGCGTCACCTGAAAGGTATGACGTACGAAGAGATTGCAGCCGCACTGGGTAAAAACATCGACAACGTGCGCAATAACATATATCCCCGGGCAAAAAAACAGGCTTACATAATAATGAAAAAACTTGGCTTCTAAGAGAAGATTACAGCCATCAGGGAAAGAATAGGGGAAAAAGACAGTAATGATGAACAGGAACAAAAACAAAACAGGAAAAAACAATGGGAAAAACAAGCGAAATAACAACAGACATTATTGAAATGACGGACGAAGAACTGTCCACGCTCGAATCGCTCGCCGCCTGCATGGACGGAAACACAACGCCCGAAGAAAGCCGGGCGATGGAGGCCATGATCGACGCCGACGAACAGTTGCGCGACACGGTGGAAACCGTCGCCTTCATGGAACAGCACGAGGCCGCGATCGAAAGCGTGTACAGCGACGACGACTACCGGGAAAAGAGGGAACTCTTCAACCGGATTCTCGACCTGGCCCTTGCCGGAGCCGCCGCTGCCGGGAGAGCCGGAACCGCCGCCGCTCCGGATACCGGCGGCGGAACGACGCTTGCCGAGGCAGGCGAATTTCAGGATAACGTACAAATATCATAACCTGCCGGCGGCATACAAACATGCGCCCGCCATTCGCGGCCTGCAGGAAACGAAAAAACTCGAACCATGTCGGAAGTAATCATAATAAAAATCAGCAGAGACGACGCCGTCAGTAAAGAACGCGCCTTTTTCTACACCGGCAGCGGTCGCATCCTCATAGGGCGCGACGCGAACTGCAACATCCGCTTCAAAGACCGGAGCGTATCCCGGCAACACTGCGAAATCACGATCGACATTCCCCGCCTGACAATACGCGACCTCGGAAGCACGAACGGCACGTTCCTCAACGGCGTAAACATCCGGTCAGGCTGGTCCGTCAGCAAAGAAATGACGGACGGCAGGCTGCACCTCGGACTGGGGAAATACAGCGACATCACGATAAGCACGGTCAGTAACGTAAAATGCCACTGCCTCATCTGCAACGCCGAAATGGAAGACGCCGCAGGCTTCATTCACATCTGCAGCCACTGCCGCGAAAACGAGAAGAAGAAAGTGCGGTGGGTAAAAGAATTCCTGCAGACCATCGAAAAGAGATCGAGACCGTCCGTCCGCTACCGCAAAATCCGGCCCGTCGGCCGCGGAACGACAGGCGATGTCTATCTGGCCGAAAACGTGAAAACGAACGAAGAGGTGGCGCTCAAACTCGTCTGCCCCGAAACACAGTATGCCGGACAGCTCTTCGAGCGTGAAATGCACCTCATGCAGCAACTCGAACACGAAAACCTGGTAAAGCTCTACGAGTGCGGAACGTTCGACAATATGTTTTTCATCGCAATGGAATACTGCCGTGGCGGCTCCGTAAACGAACTGATTCGCCGCAGCGGGGGCCGGCTCGAGCTGCCCCTCGCCACCGCCATCCTGTTTCAGACGCTGGACGGACTGGACTGCGTGCACAACGCAAACGTCCCGGCAGTCTTGGACGGCAGCAGCGCGCCGCCGCCGGCCGGCGCCGTGCATCGCGACATCAAGCCCTCCAGCCTGCTCATCTCCAACAGCGACGTCTCGCGCCCGGCAATCAAAATCACTGCCCCGGGACTGGCCGGAGCCTGCGAAACGCTCGCCGGCATACGGCCAGTAAGAGAGGCCGCCCGCTTCATGTCACGCATGCAGTTCCGGAACCGCCGGTATGCTGCGCCCGACGCCGACGTCTGGTCGGCGATGGCCACTTACTTCTACATGCTCACGGGCCACTATGTCCGCGAATATTCTATCGGCGAAACGGATACATGGGAGAAAGTCTACAACCTGCATCCGGCACCCGTACGCCGGTATGCCAGCCATATCCCGGAAAGCCTGGCGAACGTAATCGACGAAGCGCTGATCGACTTCGAGGAAGAATGCCGCATCCGTAAAATGGTCGACCGGTGCAACGGGCCGGAACTTGCCGGCAAATACGGGAAGAAGAGCGTCGACGCGCTCGTGCTGAAAAAACTCGTCCGCGAAGCCCTCCCGCCCGAATGTCTGGAAGAAGTGTTGCGTATCCTGCCTGCATATCAAACCTGAAAGTAATCATATAAAAAACACTGTTACCGATGAAATATCTTGATCCGACTGACTTCCGGGACCCGGACGGCCCGGAAGAGGAAAGCACAAGAAAGGATACCTCCGACAATCCCACGGGACAGGCAGACGCCCCCAAACCGGATAATGCCGGCGGAGAGGAGCCTGATACGGGAGGAACCTTCGACTATACGGTCGTAGCGCCACCGGTGCGGGGCGGAATGGGAAGCGTCACCTGCGTGCGCCTCAACGTCGGGAAGACCTGTCTGGCCATGAAGCAGCCGCTGGAGGGACTGTTTCGCGACGATCGCCATAAGGCGCAGTTTATCAACGAATGTAAAATCTGGCTCGACCTCGGCCTGCATCCGAATATTGTCTCCTGCTACTCTGTGCGCGAGATAGAAGGCATCCCCGCCATATTCTCCGAGTGGATGGACGGCGGCAGCCTGAAAGACTGGATATACGGCATGGACGGCAACCCCGGAAAACTCTACGAAGGCAACAGCGACCGGCAACTGGAGCGCATACTCGACATCGCCATCCAGTGCGCCCACGGACTGCATTATGCGAATACGTACGGCAAAGTCATCCATCGGGATGTAAAACCGCAAAACCTGCTGCTCACGGCCGGCGGCGTCGCCAAGGTCGCCGACTTCGGCATCGCCAAAGCATGGGAAGCGCTGAAGGAGAATCCCGACGGCGGTAATGCCTGTACGCCCGCCTACTGCTCGCCCGAACAGCGACAGGGCAAGCCCCTCACGCTCCGCACGGACATCTGGAGCTGGGCCATATCGGTGCTCGAAATGTTCCTGGGCAGCGTCCCGTTCAAGGACGGCGCGAAGGCAGGAAAGGAATACGAAGAGAAGTCCGGCCGGGCCAGGGTTCGCCTTCCCGAAAGGATGAAGGCCCTGCTCCGCCACTGCTTTGAAGAAGACGGGGCGAACCGTCCGGAAGACTTTGCGGCGGTCGTCGCCGATCTGCTGCAAATATACGCCGGCGAGACCGGCCGCGATTATCCCCGTCCCGCACCCGAAGCGGCGGACGATACGGCCGAAAGGCTAAACAACAGTGCCCTGTCGTTCCTTGGACTGAAAATGCCGAAGCAGGCGGAAGAATGCTGGACAAAGGCGCTCTCCGAAACGCCGAACCACGTGAAAAGCGTGTACAATCACAGCCTCTTCCTCTGGCGCGCCGGGCGGCTCGACGACCTGGATGTCATACGCCGGCTCGAAGACACCCCGTCAGACATGATGAAGGATTATTATCTGTCGATCATTCATACTGATCGCGGCGACATGGCGAATGCGGTCAAATATCTGGAATATGCAGTAGAAGCGTTCGGCCGGACACCGGAACTGACAGCCCTGCTCGACGAGGTGCGGAAGATGGAGAAGGACGGCTGCGACAAACACCTCGGTACGCACCGCGTCAGCCCGTTCAGCCGCTCGACCCGTCTCAGTCCCGACAGCGAGACCGCGCTGACTGCCGGCGTGAACGGGATACATCTGTGGGACGTTTCGACCGGCAGGCAGGAGCGTCTGTTCGAAGGGCCTGCGGGAACGGTAAATACGGCCTGCTACGATTCGCGGGGCAACAGAGTGCTTTTGGGCGATGAGAACGGTCAGCTACAGCTTTGGGACGTGATCGCCGGAGAGGAAAGAATTAAATGTATCCGCACATTTGCCGGACACAGAAAGCGGATACTCTCCGCCTGCTTTCTCTCCCCGGACGACGCCCGGATCGCCTCCGCAAGCGAGGACAGGGCGGTGAAACTGTGGAATATGGAGGGAGAATGTATTCGCACCTTCAGGCATGAAGGCGCCGTCAACGCGGTCTGTGCCGGACGGGACGGGACGGTATTCGCCGCCTGCGAAGACGGGACGGTACGGCAGTGGGACACGGGCACTGAGGAGGCACTGCGCGTCTTTACCGGACATACGGACGCAGTGAAGGCGCTCTGCGTCCACGACGGCACGCTGCTCTCGGGCAGCGACGACGGGACGCTCAAAAAATGGGACATCGGTACGGGCGAATGTGTCGCCACCTTCGCCGGCCACAGCCAGCCCGTCACGTCGGTCTGCATCAGCCCCGACGGACAGACGGCCCTGTCGGGAGGAAAAGACTGCAGGGCACGACTGTGGAGCATGGCGACGGGGCGATGCCTCCGTACCTTCGACGACTGCCGGGAGCCCGTATTCGTCGGCTACTGCCGGAACGGGAAAAGCATCTGGCTGGACTGGAACGGAACCGTGATGCTGAGAAACATGCCCCGCATATCCTCCGGTCATGGCGAAATGGCGTTCAGCGCCAATGTCACAACCGATGAGATGCGCTGCAACAGAGAACTGTTCGACTCCATCTGTAAAGACATCGGCCGGATGCTCGAACAGGCAAAAGTGCCGGAAGCCCTGGACCGTCTGAAGGAGCTTGCCGGCGTGCCGCATCTCGGAAACAGCGCAAAGTTTCACGACGTGAAAAGAAAAGTAGCCCGCTACTGCATCCTCGACGACGTCATCCCCGCCAACTGTTCGACGCGCACGATTCCCTGCGAAACGGAAACGGTTGCCCTCAGCCCCGACGGCACGCTGGCGGCATCCGGCAGCGAAAACCACGCGGTCAGGCTGTGGGACACGGACAGCGGAACATGCATCCGCGAGTTTACGGGTCACACGGCGCGCATCAATGCCGTATGTTTTAGTCCCCTCCATCCGTCGGACACGCTCCTCTCGTGCAGCGACGACATGACCGTCAGGCTGTGGGACATAAATACGGCCGAATGTGTCCGCACGCTCGAGGGACACGCAAACGGCGTCGTGTCGGTCGCCGTCAGCCCCGACGGCAAATACATTGCTTCCTCCGACCGCGACAAGACGATTCTGATGTGGAACGCCTCGACCGGGCAGCAAGTCCGCACGCTCAGGGGGCACACGCGCCAGATCGAATCGCTGACGTTCAGCCCCGACTCGTCCATCCTCCTCTCCGGCGCCCCGGACGACTCGAAATTCTGGGACGCGGCGACGGGAAAATGCCTCCGTACGTGCAGCGAAGGACTGTATGTCTGCTTCACGCCCGACGGCGGGAAAACCGTCTCGGCAGACCGGGATCACATCAATATCAAGACGTGGGACGTCGCAGCGTCGGAGTGGAAACTCCTGTACTCCGTCTCCGGGCGGACGGGTGCCGCCTGCATCTGCCTCAGTCCGGACGGAAGGAAAATGGCCGTCGGAAACCTCTACGACCACCTCGTCAAGCTGATAAGCATCGAGGGCGCTCCCGTCCACTCCTTCACGGGATACGGCGAGACGCCCCGCTCGCTCTGCTTCAGCCGCAACGGTTTCAAGATAGCGGAAGCCATCAAAAAAGCCATCGTCATATACACGCTCGACTATAAACTGATATTCCCCGGCTGGGAACGCTGCGACGAAAAGGCGCGGCCCTGCCTGGAGCAATTCCTGCTCAAGTTTCCGAACCGGACAGACGGACAGTCAGGCAGCATCCTGATACCCGAGCTGCAGGACCGCGGCCTCGGCTGGCTCCACGAAGACGGCGTACGCGAGCAACTGGAGATGATGGAAACGCCCGAATCGCTTGCGGACAGGATGCGCGGAACGGGCACGGCGAAAAGGCCTTCCCCGTGGCTCCGGCTCATCCCGGCCATAATCCTCGCCGCCGGAGGGCTTCTGGCATACATGACGATGACGCCGCGACGGTCCGGCGACACCTCGCTCCCGCCTCCCGACCGCGCCGCGACGCCACCGCCCGACTCGATATGGTCGGAACCGCCCGTCAGGCCCGAAAACGGCATACTGTACGTATTCAACGACTATAGGGATTCGTCGAACCATTTCCTCCAGAGAGCCTGGATGGGCAGCAGCTACGAACACGTTCCCGGCATGAACGAGGCGGCCGGCGGCTTCGAAGGCAGCGGCATCGAGGCCGGGATTGACTTCCGCCGTCACGAATGGGGCGGCTACTTCTTCACGCTCGCCATCTTCGTCGCCGGCCAGTGGGAACCCCGGCCCGCCTTTGGCGACGACAATTTCGGCTTCGACCTCTCCGGCGCACGCCGGCTCACCTTCTACGCCCGGGGACTCGAAGGAGGCGAACGGGTAGAGTTTTTCACCGCCGGCCTCGGACACGGCGAAAACACCGTTAGCCGCTACGCCGACTCAAGTACCAAAATGTCGCTCGGCGAAATCCGCCTGACTCCCGCATGGACGAAATACGAAATCGACGTCTCCGGACACGACCTGAGCCGCATCTCCGGCGGCTTCGCCTGGGTAGCCCGCAAGTCGATGAATCCCGGCAAGGATACAATCCGTTTCCGTATGGACGCGATTCGCTTTGAATTTCAGGATTAAAAAATTCGATGAGTTCTGACGGAACTGATCGGAACCGGCTCCGGTTTTGAAAAGTTACGACGTAACTAATCGGAATTGGCTCCGGTTCTGAAAAGATACGGCGTATCCAGTCGGAATTGGCTCCGGTATTCGGCGTCGGCTATTTTAATGTCATATAAACTGCAAATGAGATTCCGATATACACTGTATTTCCTATCGCACGGTCTATGTTTTTATAGTTGTTGATTTCGAGGTGGTCGTCGTGTCTGTATACCGCTTCTTTGCCGGCAAATACGGGACGGAAGTCTTTGCGGAAGAAGATCGACGCATTCATCGAACCGTCGTCGTCTAAAATGCTTTCATAACCGAATGAGATCATACCCGAATGTGTTGTGCGGTTTACGAGTTCGGCATCGTGCACCCTGAAACATTTTCCCATGAAATTGTAATTGTACAGTCCGGTAACCGACAGATACAAATGCCCGTCATTATAGTCGCTGTCATAATCGGAATCTTTTCGTTCGAGGTTTATTTTCAATGTGACGGGTATGGAGAACTGGTGGGCTGAAATCCGGTACGCATCCTGAGTCGCCAGCCACGTATCTTCGTAGAGCTTTCGGTAATAGCTATATTCCACGCCTGTCAGAATATTGATGCGGTCGTATCCGTTCCGTATCATGAACGACAGGGGGAAAGTGTGAGTCCACATGCGGGATCCGCCCACTCTGTAGCAGAGTACTCCCATCTGTGTGTAGGGGACGGCTTTTTCCAGTTTTTTCCTCGTACGCAGCTGGCGTATCATTCTTCTGGCTTCCTCCAGATACGGTGTGCCGGGATACCTTGTCAGGTATGAATTTAACGCTTCGAGCGAAGCATATCTGTTATTTCTGAATCTGTCTCTGTATTCGGATACGGCTCCGTAATAATCGACCTTTGCCTGCAGTGCGGAAGGAAGCATGTCGCGCTTCAGTTCTTTCATTTCCCTTAAGACATCCCAGTACTTTCTTCGGTTGAAGTGCGCTTCCATACTGTCTACCCGTGCTGTCTGAGTGAGTGAGTCGCGGATGTGGCGCAGCCTTTCGCCGGCATGACTTTCATAATCCTTTCTTTTGGAAAGGGCGAGATAGTCGAGATACGCCTGTTCGCTGTCCCTTTCGGTAGCCTCGCGCCACAGCCTGTCGTCCGCAAGACGGTCTATTTCGCGCCGGGCTTCGGACGGGTGGCGACCGTCGGGATACCTATATATATATGCCAGGTAGGCGGCTTCGGTATTCATCCGCAGCGTTTCGTTCCAGAAGTTTTCTTCCTCGGCCGGTTTCCTGCCGGCCAGTTCTATCAGCCGTTTCGCTTCAGCGGTATGGAGGCCGTCGGGATGTTTCGCAATATAGTCCGGAAAGGCGCTTGTCGAGTCTTTCGCCAGCGCCCGACGCCAGTCCTCGTCGTCCGCATCGCGTGCCGCCTGCCTTTCGCGTTCGGCTACCTGCCTTTTATGCTCGGCTATCCGGCCTTCGCCTTCGGCTGTCCGCGCCGCGGCGTGCGAATCCGACGGATTCAGCGACAGCAGTTCGCGATACAGCTTCACGGCGTCGCCATGCGCCTCATCCCACCAGCGTTCCTGCCCGTAAAGCCGGTCTGCACGGTCTTTTATCTCGACGCACCGTTCGGCCAGCCGTATGCGATTGTCGATGCGGAGCATGACGGTACTGTCCTGCTCGATCACCCGCGCGGCCTGATACATCGTCAGCGCCTGACGGTATTCGGACTGCTTGAACAGGCGTTCCGCCTCCCAGTAGGCCGACTGGGCGCATGCGCCGCGGGCGGTCAGGAGGGCGGCGGCGACAATGAGGTATTTCAGTCCTGTATTCATTTTGTTTCCTGTATGAAGGGTTTGTATTCTTTCCGTTTGATCACTTTGCCACGGGGCTGCAGTTCCTGTATCCGCATGACGCGGCGCTCGATTTCGCCTCTCAACTGCCGGTTTTCCGCCACGCCGTAGGCTTCGATCAGGGGCTGCAACTGCGCCTGGAGCCGGATGACTTCGTTGTTGACGTTTTCCGCCGTCTCTATCCTGGCGGCAATCTCCTCTTCTTTATCTTTGACATGAGCGACGGACAGTCCCCGTTCATAGACTGCAATCGCGTCCAGGTGGTCGCCTTTCAGGAGAAGATCGTCCCCCTCCCTGAGGATGGCATGATACGCCTGCCGGGTCTCCAGATTCCGGTTATACACGTATCCGCCATACAGCAGCGCAAACAGGACGGCGACGGCAATGTATGACGCCACCCATCGCTTCGACCGTATTAGCAGTGGATGGCGGGCGCGATTCGCCGCCGGCTGCAATATGCGATTCACCGCCGGCTGCGGCGCGGGAGGATTTTGCTGTGCGACCGGAACGGGATTGACGGGCGGGCGGCGGGGTGCGGGCCTTACCGGCGTCTTCACACGGGGCAGCGGCACGGGGTTCGCCTTTATCCCGTAGAAATTCAGTCCGGCCAGACGGCCCTCGTGCACCACCGTCTCCAGCCGCGGAATGGCGTCGAGCGAGCCGGCGCTGCACATCCGGGCGATCTTTCCGGCCAGAAACGCCGTCTCCCTCGAGCAGTGGCACAGGGCGCGGTAGCCGTCCGAATGCATGATGCGGTCGGGCCGGTAGTCGTCGCCGTCGAAGAGCAGGCCCTCCGTGTCGTGCACTTCCTTTGTATACGCCGACGGATTTGCGGCGTAGTAGAGGATGGAGGTATAGATGATTATCTCGGAGAAATGATCGACATGCGTCGCGGCATACCGGTTTTGGAACCGCAGGGGATGCTGATACTCCGGCCGGCCATAGATATGGTCTGTCATGCGGCCCATGGACGGGTGGTAGAGCGAGTCATAGTCGACCAGCACGATCTGTCCGTCCTGCCTTACCTTGATGTTCCCGTGCTGCAGGTCGCCGTGCGCAAACTGACTGCCGTGCAGCGTGGCGACCATGCGCAGAAACGCCTGCGCCAGGGCGTACATGGCGCGCGTATTATCCTTGTGCCTGCGGATATATTCCTTCAGCTCGTCGCCCTCGACCCATTCCATGCGGATGAGGGGGCGGATCGCGCCGTCGGCGGCAATCCCGTTCGCCACGTAGCAGAACTCGACGAAGCAGGGCAGCGGCTTCACATGCAGTATCTCCGATATCTTTTCCGCCCGGCGCTGCATGTCGGGCACCGCCCTGTGCCAGCACCTGACGGCGTAGCGCCTCCCGCCGGCAACAAACGGATAGACGACGCAGAATCCGCCCGTGCAGTAGCGCGGACTGCCGTTCGACTGCGTCATGCACTGCCCGTGCTTCAGCACCGGGTCTCTGATCAGCGCCGGGATCGCAATACTCATGTTGTAATCCTCGATTTCGGGCAGGGCGCCGCCGGCGTTACCGTTTCCTGTTCGTGCCATAATGTTTCTTCTTCTTCCTGTTTTTCTTCCTGTCGTGTCCTGCGGCAGGTTTCTCTCCCGCGACGCGGAAACGCGTCGCCCGTTCCCATTCGATGCATACGAGCGTCGTGTCGTCGTCCGCAGCGCCCTCCTTCCGCAGTCCGTCTACGAAAAGCGCAAAGTCACGGTCCGTCTCGAGCGCATTCACGGTTGCAATGAACTGCTTTCCCCGGTCCGCCCCGGCGCGTTCCGCGTCGAAGCGCGCGGCCAGGGCGTCGGTGGCCAGAAACAGCCTGTCGCCGGGACGCATGTCGAGTGTGCCCGTGCGGGGTGTGCCGCGCATGCCTGCCTCCGCGTGGCTGTCGACATAGTCCGGGCAGTTGCCAAACCCGGCGCCGTCGGGCATGGAGCTGATCTGCCTCTCGATGCATCCGCCGCGCACGAGGATGAGGCACGTGTCGCCCAGCACTTCGTATGCCACCGCGCCGGCATTCTTTACCCGCACGCCCGCCAGCGTGCTGCCCGCCGACCGCCCGTCGGCAAGGCAGCCCTCCAGATACCACAGCGCCGGAGCGTTCTCCCGCCGCATGTGTTCCACCCGGCCGGCGAAGTACTGCCACCATTCACGCCTTACCGCCTCCACCTTTGCGGGCGAATCGAGACGAAAAGTTCTGTCGCCGACGAACGACCGCGTCAGCAGATCGGCCCACGCCTTGGGGAAGAGCGACTGCGACACGCCATCGGCTACGGCCACGGCGCGGTTGGCGGCATGGACGGCATACGAGTCCTGGCAGTCGGCCATCGTCTCGGCCATCTTGTGCGTGATGAATGTTTTTATCTTCGTCATACGGTCTGTCGGGCGTGTCCGGCGACTGCGACCCGTCGGTGCGGGCTGCAGTCGCCGGTGTTGAACGGTGGCTACATCTCTTCGAAATATTCTTCCACGACTTCCGGCGCGGGTACCCGGCCGGTGCCTATGGGTATGAAGCCCTGGCTTGAGCCAAAGTTAATCAGTTTCACCAGCCCGTCCGCATCGGTGCTGATCATGCATCCCCGCGCGTTTTCCTTCAGTGTGATGCCCTGCATCGCCGCGGCCGGACGGTAGGCGTCGGGTACGACGCTGCTGAGGTCGAAGATAAACGCGGCATGTTCGTTCGGCGGCAGCTCGCTCCTGTCGGCCGGGAAGCGGCAGTTGAAACTGTTCTGCTCGATGTGGGCGTTGAATACGAGCGGACTGCCGTTTTCGGACGGGAGGGCCGTGATTTCGCGCACTACTGCCTTTACTTCTTCATATCCGCCGCCTTTGTTCGGCTGCCCGTCGGAGATCGACACGATGACCGGCACGGGCGCATCGGGGCGGGTGCCGAGATGCAGCTCGATCAGGTCGCGGGCGATGTGGAAGGCGCCTACCATGTTTGTCATGCCGCTGCATTCCGGCTCGATCCAGTAGGGCCTGTTCACCGTCGTTTCGACGAGCGTACCGTCGCCCGCATTGATTTTCTTCGTGACGGGCGATATGCCTGCCGGCGAGTTGAAAAGTCCGGCGAGCGAATCTTCGCGTATCAGCCGCGCCTCGCTGCCGTAGCCAATGAGGCCGATGCGGCAGCGGTTCTTCGGCTGCTCCATTGCAAAGTTGCGGTCTATGATGTTCCTGATCACGTTGTTTACCGCCTTGGCGGCAAAGTCGGCCTTGCTCTCGCCGTCCGAGAAGTCTTCGGACATCGACGACGACTGGTCTATCATAATGATCAACAGACCGGGATTGGCCGAACTCCACTGTTTTGAATAATTTGTCATAGCTGTACGTTTCAATAGATGATGAATAAAGTCTCCATAATCCGTTTCATTCCGTTCCGTCCTGCGCTGTTCATGCGGTCAGAAATTGAATCCGATGCCGGCGATTATGCCGAGATAGCTCAGGTCGTAGCTGCCGGGCTGGCCGTAGATGTAATGCCCTCCCAGGGTGAAGTACACCGTCCGTCCGGCATGGAAGCGGAAGCCGGCGCCGAGCCGCATCGAGAAGTCATTTTCGGTAGTGTAGTCGCCGACGACGCCCTGTGCGAATCCGATGGCCGGATAGAGTTCGAGATTGACCTTTCCCGACCGGTTGAGCGGCACCGAGAAGAGCGGGCCGATCCATGCGCCGATCAGTCCTGCCGACTTGTATTCGTCGCCGTAAGCTCCGAGAGCCATCGTGGTCTGTATTCCCACGTAGCGGTTGAAGAGAAAGGCCAGTTGCAGCGCGTCGACGTGCACGCCCGGTTCGTAGCCGTCGGCATCGGTCGGAACGGCGCCACCGATCGCGACGCCGACGAGGAAGCGGCGGCGGCGGCGTTCGCCGGTGTTTTGCAGCGGTGCCGGTTCGGCGCCGTCGGGGTCGAGGCTCCACACGGCCGCTTCGTTCGCCGCGTCGCTGCTGTTTCTTACTGCGGCGGGCGTGCTTTCGCTCCTGCCGTTCAAGTCTTCCGCAAATGCGGGATTCAATACTGCGCTCATTATACACAGAGCGCCCGAGATTAATAACATACGATTCATAGTAATCAGTTTTTTTGTTAATAAATAAATTAATTGAATGTTCTCACAGTAATAGAGGGTGCGCACGGCGCAAATCTATCACGTCTCTGCGAAAAAAAAATCGAATAAAAGATGAGTGCGGGCGCTGCGCGGCATGCGGGAGGGAGATGGAATCTTTGGATTTCAGCGGATAAGGCGTGAAAAAGTCTGTTGCCGGAATGTGTGTCGAATCCTGAATTTTTAGTGCTACCTTTGCGGGCGGTAAACGTAAAACGCTTTTTTGAAACAGATGAAGACATACGGTTTGATCGGCTATCCGCTGGGACATTCGTTTTCGAAGGATTTTTTCGGGCGCAAGTTTGCGGCCGAAGGCATCGCGGCGGAATATGTGAATTATGAGATAGAGGACGTCCGTGAGCTGCCGCGCGTCATCCGCGAGAATCCCTCGCTGTGCGGCCTGAACGTGACGATTCCGTACAAGACGCGCGTGCTCCCGCTGCTCGACGGCGTGGACGGCGAGGCGCGCCGGATCGGGGCAGTCAACGTCATCAAGTTCGTGCGCGGACGGACGGGCGGGCTGATGCTGAAAGGTTTCAATTCCGACGTGACCGGATTCGTGAAGTCCGTCGAACCGCTGCTGAACGCGACGCATCGCCGGGCGCTTGTCCTCGGCACGGGCGGCGCGTCGAAGGCCGTCGCCTGCGGGCTGGCGCAGTTACACGTCGTGCCGGTATGCGTGTCGCGCAGCCGGAGCGGGTGCGGCATCACGTATGGCGACATCACGCCGCTGATGATGGAACGGCATACCGTGATCGTGAATACCACGCCGCTGGGCATGTCGCCCCGCACGGATGAATGTCCCGACATACCCTATCACCTGCTTACGTCCGGACACCTGCTGTATGACCTGATATACAATCCCGGCGAGACGCTGTTCATGCAAAAGGGCCGCGAGCGCGGCGCGACGGTCAGGAACGGGATGGAGATGCTCGTCCTTCAGGCACTCGAGTCGTGGGCGATCTGGAACATGTGAATACTGCGACGGCACAGTAGATCCGGAAGGCTGCACGACGGTTCGCGCCCGTGGCGGCCTTGCCGGTGACCTCCGTCAGGCATCCCGGATTAATCCTCCCCCTCCGCCTCGCAGTTCTCGCGGATCAGCTTGCGCACCACCGGATCGCCCAGCTCTTCGGCCCGGCGGAAGGCATTGCAGGCCTCGTCTTTCCTGTCCTGGCGCAGGTGGCAGAGGCCCAGCAGGCGGTGCGACGAGGCGAAGGCGGGATCGATCGCGAGCGCCTTTTCGACGCAGGCCTGCGCCGCGGGCGGATCCTGACGCCGCAGGTAGACCGAGGCCATCTCGGCGTGATAGACCGCATTGTCCGGCTGCATCCTGACGGCCGCCCCGATGTCGCGCAGCGCCCCGTCGAGGTCGCCGCTCCTGAACTTCGCCTGCTCGCGAAGGTAGTAGAACGCGTCCGACACGTTCCCCGCCGTCAGGTCATAGCAACGGTCGTAGTCGCGAATCGCCGCGTCATACATGCCCGCCTCCATCTTCAGCCCCGCACACTCCTCGAGGTAAGGCAGCGCTTCGGACGGAAGGCTGCGCCCGGCGGCGCTGTCGAGCAGTGCAATCACCTCCGCCGGACTGTGTTCCGCCATCTGCTCCCTTGCCTTCGCCGCCATGTAGAACGAGTTCGGCGAAGCCGCCGCCGAGCGGTTCACCGTCATATAAGCCTCGTATGCCGCCCCGTAGTCGTCGCGATACAGCGCCATGTCGCCCTCCAGGCGGTGATATTCCGGGCGGTCGTCGCCCTCGATCGCCTTCCGCAGGCAGTCCTCCGCCACCTCGAGGCTCCATCCCGCCGGCAGGGCAGCGGAATCGCCCGTCACGACGCCGTATATCATGCTCGCCTCGTCGTAGTACGCCGCCGCGCGATCGCCGGCATACCGGTGCGCCGTCTTCATGTCCTCCGCCGCCAGCGTGAGCATCCGCCCGGGCGCCCCTTCCGCGTCCGCCCCCGCAAGGTCGCCGCGGCGGAAGGCGTAGTGCGACGCCCGTTTGGCATATCCATCATAACTGTCGGGAAAGTGCGCAATGTAGTCGTTCAGCGTTTCCAGATAAGCCCGTGCGTCCTGCTGCGAGGCGTAGAGCATGAGCGCCACCTGCGCGTCCTGCGGCGTCCCGGGCCACGCCTTGCGGATGCCGACCGAGGCGTAGGTCGTGTTCCACAGATCCATCGACCCGACGTGCAGGCTCCGGACGTAGGGCACCGACACGCCGAACGTATGACTCCGGCTCGAAGCGTCGGCCTGCGCCAGGGCAAACACCCTGCCGTCCGCCGTCAGCAGCGGCACGCTCAGCCATTCGGCCGGCAGCGGCGCCTCGACCTCGAAATACCGGTACGTCTCCCTGATTGTCGAGACCTCCACCACGGGCGCCCTCACCGCCGCCTCGCCGCCGCGCGAGACGGGCGGCAGGACGTAGACCGCCTCGCCGGCTACCGGCACGCCGTCCGCCACCTGCAGGAAAGGCGTCTTGCGGGGCGCGGCCACGCGGAAGCGGATCACGTCATACATGTCGTCCGCCCCCAGCACGTGCGTCACCTCCATCCTCTGCCCCCCGGCATCCGTCACCGTCGCGCCCGTCGCACCCTCAAACAGCGTATAGTCCGACACCGCCTCGCCGTCCTCGCCGACGAAGAATCCGTTTCCCTTCCACACGTTCCCCTTCCCGTCGTACGTCTCGACCGTCAGCATCGCCTTTTTCGCCTTTTCCACCCACCGCGGCATCTTCTGCGCCGTCAGCACGAGGCACTGCACCAAGGCAAGCGCCGTCAACATGAATATTTTCTTCATACTCTGCATAATTTTTAAAAGTTCGCGCTGCAAAAATAGCACATTCGCCGCAATTACGCTGCGCGCGGCGCAATTTTATGCACACCCGCAAAAAAACAAAGTGAATTATGA
>JAIRZY010000208.1 GCA_031266995.1 Tannerella sp. | reverse complement strand
ACTGTGCCGGGCGGTGACGTTTGATTAGATCTTTCTTTCCACCTCGAAGCCGAGTGTCCGGATTACTTTCAGCGTTTCTACTGCCGTGTTTCGGTCGTAGTCCTTTTCGCTTTCGGGGAGTTCGTCGTAGGGGACGAGGCAGGGATGCAGTTTGCGGGCGTCGTCGCGCGTGGGGCCGTACTGCCAGCCGTCGGCGATGCGTCCTGCCGACCAGACTTCGTGTACGTTGGCTGCCAGACGTTCGGTGAGTTCAAGGAGGGCGGGCGTGAGTTCTATGCCCGACGTGTCGACGGGACGGGGTTCGTATGTTTTCATTCCGGTCTGTTATTTTTGATTAGAAACAGGGCCGCCGATATTTTGCGGTCGACTTCCTTTTTCGAGTCTTCCAGTTCATCGAAGGAGCATATATCCGTATGGATGAAATATTTGTTCTTTAACGTCTTTATTTCCTTCGCCGTGTTGTTGAGTTGCCGTTCTTCGCCGGTAATCTGACGATACCCCATCAGCAGTTTCTCGATACACCAGCGGCTGTGCTCAACCCTGGCCAGTGTTTCGATCTGTTCCTCAAACGGTTTGCCGGGCGACAGCGAGCGGATCCTGCAGTCGGTCATGTTTGCATGAAACCGGTTCGACCATTTGAGCGCCGTCGAGAGGTCGCGCCACATCGTCCGTGCATCCTCGTCGCAAATCACGTCCGGCAGCGTAAGGCTGTGCGAAAAGTAGTAATCATACACATAATTTACCCGCATCGGCACGAGATCGGCCGCCCTGTCCAGATCGTAAGCGTGATCGAGCATCCCGAACGGCTTCACATGCCGGTATTTTCGATAATCCTTCTCCCTGGCCTGCGACAGCAGCGAGAGGGTGCAGTACGACGTCTCCTGACGGATGAATATCGGGATTTCGTTCGTGTAAACCTCCTCCGGGAGGTACAGCCCCGCCGCAATGGCTGCGGGCGACGAGTGGAAACAGATGGCTATGGTGAGCAGTTTGTTCGGATCCTTCTTCCGGTCGGCCCACTCCGCCAGCATCTGCTGCACGGCCGGCTGCTCTACGCGGCCTTTTATGAACTCGAAACGGATGTCGGTGAATTTCCGTTTCGTCCCCGCATTGTCGCGCGTCTCGCCCGTCTCCGCGTTGCGGTACGTATAATCTACTTCGCTGAAAAGATGCCGGAAGCGTCCCTGTAAAAAATTCATTTCGCGCTCGGCATTATCATCTATAAAGGTGATGCGCGTCCGGATGCCCCGTGTCTCAAAGTTGGGAAAATGGCAGAGATGTGCCGCCTGGATTCCTACGGCAATGCCCATGCGCGACATGCCTGAGATGACGAGATGTACATGCCTGGGAGAGTCGGCGGTAAGCGGTTCGCGGTCGAGCCAGGGATAGATAATGTCCCGCTCGTCCCGTTCCCGTCCCGAAACGGCAAACCGTCCGTCCACAAGGACTTTCTGCGCCCAGCTTTCATAGAAATTGAAGGGCACGAAATCGACGTGCGCCCTGATGTCCAGCAAGTCCTGCTGCTGGAAGACTGCGTAGGTAGACTGATATTCAAACAGTACGTGGCAGCGCACAGGCGACGTCCGTCCCCGCGCTTTCAGAATGCCGGCGATCACTTCGAGGCATTTAATGTTTAGCGAGTCATGGTCGTATTCATCGCTTTCGCCCAGAAGGATAATCTCGCGACAGCGTTCGGGCTGCAGTTTTTCCAGATCTTCGGCCGAGTTGCGGTTGCCGCTCAGGATGGTGATGCGTTTTTCGATCCGGGCGGGGATGTTTGAAAACAGTTCGTGATGCACGTCCGGCACCTTTCGCACCGTCTGGAGCACGATTTCGCAGTCTCCATACTTCGCCGCGTTCCCGGCAACCTGCCGGACGAGGCTGATTGCCATCCGGTCGTAGCCGATGATGAGAACGTGGTTGCTGAATACATAATGTACCTGCCCGTTTCTTACCCTGTCGATGCGGCGTTGCAGGATATTGCTGAAAATGGAAATCAGCAGTCCGCCGAGCAGAATCATCCCGGCCAGACCGACGAGCAAGGCCCAGACTTTTTCCATATCCGTGGCCTCATCGGAAAATGTGCTGCCCGGGTTCAGGAAGGCGAAGACCCATTCCGTGACGTGCAGCCGGCTGAACAGCAGCGCACCGGCCCACAGTATAAAAAAGACGGCGACGGTGAAGCAGGTCAGGCCGGCGACCTGACGCGAGGTCGAACGCAGCATCGTGTCGATGCGTCGCTGGAGTTTGCGGAGGAATGTTTTTGTTTGCATGATTAATTTATTTTGTTGCCTTGCTTGTCAATATAAAATTCTTTGCTGTCGAGTTTGACTATTACTCTGCCTTTTGAAAATCTATATGAAATTCTATCATCATATTTGAAAGGAATAACCACTTTGCCGGTCATGTCAATAAATCCCCATTTACCATTTAATTTGACTCCTGCCAATCCTTCACTGAATGGCCATGCTTCATCATATTTAAAAGGAATAATCTCTTTGCCGGTTTTATCAATAAATCCACATTTGCCGTTGAATTTAATACAGGCCGATCCTTCACTAAGTTCCCATACATAATCATACTTCAAAGGAACAGCCTCTTTCCCTGTATTATCAATAAATCCATATTTGTCATTTAGTTTAACTCTTGCTAATCCCCCTGCAAATCCCCATGCATAATCATATTTCAAGGGAATAACCTCTTTCCCTGTTTTATCAATGAATCCATATTTGTGATTTAATGTAACTCTTGCTAACCCCGTACCAAATGACCAGGCATCATTATATTTTGGCAGAATTACTGTCTCGCCCGTATGCATATCTTTAAATCCATATTTTCCATTCTTGTCTTTAAAATATTCCAACTCCAATTTTTCCAGTCGCTCTTTGACAACACTCAACAAATCTACATTCAGTAATTCTTCCATATCGCTTATTTTACAGTCACAGGAATATTTATCTGCTTTGTTTTCGATGCTGACAAACTCCAGAAAGAAAGTCCCCCTGTTTAACGGCAACTTAGTGATTTTATCCGCTTCGACTTTCAATTTCAGTTCGCCGTCTACAAACACATGGCAGGCGACGTTCGGACGGATTTTTAGAACGCACGGCATTGTCTGCATATCGGGTGTCGCGGGTTTTGGCTGTATTTCAGGTGGCGCCGGACGGTCTGTTTCCTTTCTTCCCAGTATCCGGTTGATGTCGCCGACCAGTTTCTGTATGGCAAATTCCCGGTGAAGATAGTATTGCAACTGATCCAGATCGCAAAGATAAAACTCTATCCTGTCCGCAAAAGGCTCTTCGTCCAGACAGAAGGGAATGATATGCTTCTTGTTTTTGAAGGCGATGACGATCTCCTTGATCGTATATTCCGACATGTTTGAATTTACGGACGAAATAAATACCGTAATCCTGCTTTCCTTGATGGCCCGGACAATGACGGCGTGAAAAGCCTCCCCGACGGCAATCCCGCCCCGGTCGATCCAGTAACTGATTCCGGCGCCGTCAAACGCCCTGCAAATATCGTCCGCTATCTCGGCGTCTGCTCTCGAATAGCTTATAAATACGTCATGTGTCATATATATACATTTTAAAAATTAAACCCGTCTGCGACGAACATTGTCCGTGTGCTCATTTATCGGTATTCCTTTTTTTAACCGGATACAAAAATACAATAAAACCGGTAATCTCTGAAAGCGAATGTATAAAATTCGGGCATCGCCGGCACAAAAATCCTCCGCGTCCCTCTGCATAACTTTTCTTTTCTCACACGGAGAGCCACGGAGAAGGCACAGAGTTTCACGGAGATTTATTGAATCCTTGAATTTTATGCAAAAAAAAGAGCAGCCTCACGGCTACTCTTTTCCATTTTGATTTATTTTTATATTCACAATCACATCATGCCGCCCATTCCGCCACCCATTCCCGGGTTCATCGGAGCGGCAGGTGTCTCTTCTTTCTTCTCGGCGACGACACATTCGGTTGTCAGGAACATGCCGGCGATGGAAGCTGCGTTTTCGAGTGCGACGCGCGCTACCTTGGCCGGGTCGATTACGCCTGCCTTGCAGAGGTGTTCGTATTCGTCGGTGCGTGCGTTGTATCCGTAATCGCCGCTGCCTTCCTTCACTTTCTGTACGACGACGGCGCCCTCCTTGCCGGAGTTGGCCACGATCTGGCGAAGCGGTTCCTCGATGGCGCGCTTGACGATTTCGATACCGGTCGTTTCGTCTTCGTTATCGCCGGTCATGCCTTCCAGCACGTCGATGGCGCGTACGTATGCTACACCGCCGCCGGGCACCGTGCCTTCTTCGATCGCTGCGCGGGTGGCGCTCAGCGCGTCGTTCACGCGGTCCTTCTTCTCCTTCATCTCTACTTCCGACGGAGCGCCTACGTAGAGCACTGCCACGCCGCCGGCCAGCTTGGCCAGACGTTCCTGCAGTTTCTCCTTGTCGTAGTCGGAGGTCGTCGTTTCGATCTGGGACTTGATCTGGCTGATGCGCGCCTGTATGGCGGCCTTGTCGCCGGCGCCGTTCACGATGGTCGTGTTGTCTTTGTTGATCGTGATTTTTTCGGCCGTGCCAAGCATGTCCATCGTCGTGTCTTCGAGCTTCATGCCCTTTTCGTCGGTGACGACTGTTCCGCCCGTGAGGATCGCGATGTCTTCAAGCATGGCCTTGCGGCGGTCGCCGAAGCCGGGCGCCTTGACGGCACAGATCTTCAGACCGGCGCGCAGACGGTTTACTACCAGCGTGGCCAGCGCCTCGCTGTCGATGTCTTCGGCGATGATCAGCAGCGGACGGCCCGACTGTACGGCCTGCTCCAGAATCGGGAGAAGTTCTTTCAGTACGGATATTTTCTTTTCATATATCAGCACGTTGGGGTTTTCGAACTGCGCTTCCATCTTTTCGGTGTCGGTCACGAAGTAGGCGGAAATGTAGCCGCGGTCGAACTGCATGCCTTCTACCACTTCTACGGTCGTTTCCGTGCCCTTGGCTTCTTCGACGGTGATTACGCCTTCTTTTTTCACTTTCTGCATGGCCTCGGCGATCAGTTTGCCGATGCTTTCGTCGCCGTTGGACGAGATTTTTGCCACGTTTTCGATTTTGTCCAGATCGTCGCCGACGGCTTCAGCCTGCGCGGCAATGCTTTCGACGACCTTCACTACGGCCTTGTCGATGCCGCGCTTCAGATCCATCGGATTGGCGCCGGCGGTTACGTTTTTCAGCCCTACGCCGATGATGGACTGTGCCAGTACGGTGGCCGTCGTCGTTCCGTCGCCGGCATGGTCGTTCGTTTTCGAAGCGACTTCTTTTACCAGTTGGGCGCCCATGTTTTCGTACGGGCAGGCCAGTTCGATTTCCTTGGCGACCGTCACGCCGTCCTTGGTGATCTGGGGCGCACCGAATTTTTTTTCAACGATCACGTTGCGGCCTTTCGGGCCTAATGTTACCTTGACGGCGTCTGCCAGTTCGTCGACTCCTTTTTTCAACAGGTTGCGGGCTTCCATGTTGAACTTGATTTCTTTTGCCATAATTATTTACGTTTTAATTTGTGAGTGAATAATGAATTAAATAATCGCCAGAATGTCGGATTGACGCATGATCAGGTACGTTTCGCCATCCCACTCGATTTCGGTGCCGGCATACTTGCCGTAGAGCACTTTGTCGCCGCCTTTCACGATCATTTCTTCGTCTTTGGTACCGTTGCCTGCGGCAACCACCTCGCCTTTCAGCGGCTTTTCCTTTGCCGAGTCGGGGATGATGATTCCTCCCGATGTCTTCTCTTCTGCAGCGGCCGGCTTTACCAGCACTCTGTCTGCCAATGGTTTAATGTTCATTTTCTTATCAATTTAATTTGTTGTTATTAATGAATATAATTGGGTTAAAAATTACATTCCATCTACAGCGAAATCCGTGCCAAAAAAAATCGGATTGAACAGGACTGACATTATTTCGCAATGAAAAAAAACTCTGTCGGAGAGGGCTGTCATTTTGGCGCATATTCAATTTGGAAACCGGTTTGAATCCTTCATTTCCCTTCCTCCACAAGGTATCCGGCGCCCGCCGCGCAGGAAATGCCGAAATACTTTCCGGCCATTCCCGGGAGACTTTTTTTCCCGGGGAAAAGACTTTTTTCTCCGGGATAAAGACTTTTTTTCCCCGGACAAAGACTTTTTTTCCCGGGATAAAAACATTTTTCCCCTGAGCAAAAACATTTTTTCCCGGGATAAAGACTTTTTTCCCCTGAGCAAAGACTTTTTTTCCCGGGATAAAAACTTTTTTCCCCTGGGCAAAGACTTTTTTTCCCGGGATAAAAACCTTTTTTCCCCGGGCAAAAACTTTTTTCCTCAAGGCAAAAAAGCTTCGGGAACGCCGGAAACTTCTTTGACCCGCCAAAGTACCGGATTGAATCACAGCTAAAAATAAACGGCTTTCGAGATTCAAACAGTTTCATAAAATTCGAGATTTAACCCTCAGCACGGAGGGCGCGAAGGGAGGCCGCGCCGGGATTCATCCTACGCTGCCTTCCAGCGATATCTGAAGCAGCTTTTGCGCCTCGACGGCAAATTCCATCGGCAGCTTGTTCATTACTTCTTTTGCGTAGCCGTTGACGATGAGCGCGACGGCTTCTTCGGTCGAGATGCCGCGCTGGTTGCAGTAGAAGAGCTGCTCTTCGTTGACTTTGCTGGTGGTGGCTTCGTGTTCGACGACGGCTGTTTCGTTGCGTATGTCGGCGTAGGGGAAGGTGTGTGCGCCGCATGTTGCGCTGAGCAGCAGGCTGTCGCACTGGCTGTGGTTGCGGGCGTTTTCGGCCCGGGGCGAGATTTTTACCAGTCCGCGGTAGCTGTTCTGGCTGTGTCCGGCCGAGATGCCTTTGGATACGATGGTGCTGCGCGTGTTTCGTCCGAGGTGAATCATTTTGGTGCCTGTGTCGGCCTGCTGGCGGTTGTTTGTCACGGCGACGGAGTAGAATTCGCCCGTGGAATTGTCGCCCGCGAGGATGCAGCTCGGATATTTCCACGTGACGGCGGAACCGGTTTCGACCTGCGTCCACGAGATACGGCTGCCTTCGCCCCGGCACAGGCCGCGCTTGGTCACGAAGTTATATATGCCGCCATGTCCGTCCCTGTCGCCCGGATACCAGTTCTGGACGGTCGAATACTTGACTTCGGCGCGCGTGTGGGCGATGATTTCGACGATGGCGGCGTGGAGCTGGTTTTCGTCGCGCCGCGGCGCCGTGCAGCCTTCGAGGTAGCTGACATACGACTCGTCGGCGGCGATGATCAGCGTGCGTTCGAACTGTCCCGTATTGGCGGCGTTGATACGGAAATATGTGCTCAGCTCCATCGGGCAGCGTACGCCTTTGGGGATGTAAACGAATGAGCCGTCGGAAAATACGGCGGAGTTTAGCGCGGCGAAGAAATTGTCGCGATATCCGACTACGCTGCCGAGGTATTGCTGCACGAGGTCGGGACGGTTCCTGACCGCTTCGCTGAAGGAACTGAAGATGACGCCTTTTTCGGCCAGCGCTTCCTTGAACGTGGTCTTGACGGACACGCTGTCCATCACCGCGTCTACGGCCATGCCGCTGAGCACTTTCTGTTCTTCGAGCGGGATGCCCAGCCGGTCGAACGTTTTCAGCAGTTCGGGGTCTACTTCGTCGAGGCTTTTGGGGCCTGCTTTGCGCCGGGGCGCCGCGTAGTAGATGATGTCCTGATAGTCAATCGCGGGAATAGTCAGGTGCGCCCATGCGGGCATTTTCATCGTCTGCCAGTGGCGAAACGCTTTCAGGCGGAAGGCAAGCAGCCATTCCGGTTCTTCCTTTCTGGACGAAATCAGGCGGATGATGTCTTCGTCCAGTCCGCGGCGAAACGTTTCCGTCTCGATGTCGGTCGTAAATCCGTATTTGTATTCTCCGCCGGTGACGTCGCTTAATATTTTGCCTGTTTCGTTCCTGTTTTCCATTCCCGGTCTTTTGAATCCTTTTAATTTATGCAATTTCAAACAAGTTCCCGATATAAACCACGGGAATCACCCTCTGCAGCGGACGGTACAGGCGCGATTTGCTTTTGACGTCCTGCGGGATCAGTACCGAATCGCGGTCGGAATAATCCACTATATTTAGCGTCAGACTGATAAGCAGCACGGCAAAAGCCGAGGCAAAAATGCATCCGGCCAGGTGATTCAGCAGGCTGAGCGGGGTGACGTCCATGACTTTGTGCAGCACGTTCCCTACGGCGGTGATGACGGTGACGATGAGCACGAATGCCAGTACGTAGCTGACGACCGTTACTCCCTGTTCGGGCAGCCATCCCGTCTCGTGGATAAATGTCCGGAAATAGACGGCGACAGCCGAACAGAGGTAGATGGCCGCTACCAGGGCAATCAGCATCACGATCTGCCGGATGAAGCCATCCGTGTAGCCCTTGACGGCCGCAATGATTATCCACGCGGCAATCGCGATGTCAAGCCAGTTCATAGACATGTATTACAGTGTTTTCTTTATTTCTATCTGGTCGAAGGATTCGATGATGTCGCCGACCTGGATGTCGTTGTGGTTCGTCATGTGTATGCCGCAGTCCTGCCCCGTCACGGCTTCCTTGGCTTCGTCCTTGAAGCGCTTGAGCGAGGCCAGGTCGCCCGTATGAACCACGATGCCGTCGCGGATGATGCGTACTTTGTTGGTGCGTCTGATTTTGCCTTCCTTGACGATGCAGCCTGCGATGGTGCCGACTTTGGATATTTTGAATACCTGCAGCACTTCGGCGTTGCCGATGATTTCCTCGCGTATTTCGGGCGAGAGCATGCCTTCCATTGCCGACTTCACGTCTTCGATGGCGTCGTAGATGATTGAATACAGTCGTATTTCGACGCCTTCCTTTTCGGCCAGACGGTGTGCGGAGGGGGCCGGGCGCACCTGAAAGCCGATGATGACGGCGTCGGACGAGGCGGCCAGGTCGATGTCGGAATCGGAAATCTGCCCGACGGCCTTGTGAATCACGTTGACCTGTATTTCTTGTGTGGAAAGCTTGATCAGCGAATCCGACAGCGCCTCGACGGAACCGTCTACGTCGCCCTTGACGATCAGCTTCAACTCGTGGAAGTCTCCCAGCGCGCGCCGGCGTCCGAGTTCTTCCAGCCCGAAGCGTTTCTGGGTGCGCAGTCCGAGTTCGCGCTGCAACTGTTCGCGGCGTCCGGCGATTTCGCGTGCTTCCTGTTCGGATTCGAGTACATTCAGCGTGTCGCCCGCCTGCGGAGCGCCGTCCAGACCGAGGATCAGTATCGGTTCGGAGGGTCCGGCCTGCTCGACGCGCTGGTTTCGTTCGTTGAACATGGCCTTCACGCGTCCGTAGTGTGTGCCTGCCAGTACGACGTCGCCCTGATGCAGCGTGCCGTTGCCGACGAGTACCGTCGACACGTAGCCGCGCCCCTTGTCGAGCGACGAGTCGATGATCGACGCCGTGGCGCGTTTCCGGGGATTGGCTTTCAGTTCGAGCATGTCGGCTTCGAGCAGCACTTTCTCCAGAAGTTCCTGCACGCCAACGCCTTTTTTTGCCGATATTTCCTGGCTCTGGTACTTGCCGCCCCAGTCTTCTACGAGATAGTTCATCTTCGACAGTTCTTCCTTTATTTTTTCGGGATTGGCGCCGGGCTTGTCTATTTTGTTGATGGCAAACACAATGGGCACGCCGGCTACCGAGGCGTGGTTGATGGCCTCGACGGTCTGGGGCATCACATTGTCGTCGGCGGCTACGATGATGATCACGATGTCGGTGACTTTGGCTCCGCGGGCGCGCATGGCCGTAAAGGCTTCGTGTCCGGGCGTATCGAGGAAGGTGATACGGCGTCCGTTGGAGAGCTTCACGTTGTATGCTCCGATATGCTGGGTGATGCCGCCGGCTTCGCCTGCTATGACGTTGGCGTTCCGTATGTTGTCGAGAAGCGACGTTTTTCCGTGGTCGACATGTCCCATCACGGTGACAATCGGCGGACGCGGTACGTAGTCTTCCGGGCTGTCTTCTTCTTCCTTGATCGTTTCGGATACTTCGGCGCTCACGTATTCGGTCTCGAAGCCAAATTCGTCGGCGACAATGTTGATTGTTTCCGCGTCCAGCCGCTGGTTGATGGATACCATGATGCCGATGCTCATGCAGGTGGAGATGACTTCGGACACGGAGATGTTCATCATGTTGGCGAGGTCGTTTGCCGTCACGAACTCGGTTAGTTTCAGCACTCTGCTTTCGCGCTCTTCCTGTTTTTGCAGTTCCTGCTCGCGTTTTCCGGCAGCATCCCGTTTGTCGCGGCGGTATTTGGCACCCTTGCTGCTTTTGGAGCTTTTATTCGTCAGGCGCGCCAGCGTTTCCTTGATTTGCTTCTGTACGTCTTCTTCGCTGATTTCCGCCTTCACCGGCTTGCGCAGACGCGTATGCTTGCGTTCTTCGCGCGGCGGGCGGGTGTTGGCGGCGGTATTCTGTACGGCGCTGATGTCCACCTTGTCTTTCCGTATACGCCTGCGTTTTTTCTTGACTGACTTGTCGGGCGTATCCGTTTTGGGTGGCGTGGCAGTGGCGGTTGTGCTTGTGGTTGTGGTTGTCGACGGGGCAGCAGGGGCAGTAGCGGCGGCCTGCTTGCGTTTTTCCACTCTTTCCCGGCGCTTTTCTTCGCGCGATTTCTTTTTCGGACGGGTGGACTGGTTGATCGACGCCAGATCGATCTTGCCCGTCACTTTGATGGTTGGCTCAAGGCCGGTCTTTTTCAGCCGGAAGACGCTTTCTTCCTGTTTTTCTTTCGGCGCGGCGGCGACCGGCGTTTCGGGCTGTTGCGCGGTTTTTTGTTCCGGCCTGGCCGTTTCGGTTACGACGGGTTCGGGGCCGGTCGCGACGGGCGGGGTTTCTTTCGGCTGTTCCTGTGTGGCGGCGGGTTTCGCTTCCGGCGAGGGCGGAGGTGCGGCGGCAGGCTCCGGCTTCGTTTCCGGCACGGATGCAACGGCCGGATGCGTTTCTGCTTTCTCGGCGACGGGTTTTGCCGGTTCGGGCTGTTTCGACGGCTTTTCTTCTTTTTTGAAGGATCCTTTTGCAGGCGCTTTTTCTTTCGCGGCGTCTTCCGTTCCGTGTTTTGTGAACAGGTCGATTTTGCCTTTCGTGACGAATTTAGGCTTGTAATCTTCCGGTATCTCCGTTTTAATTTCCTCCGGCGGCCTGGGCTTTTCCGGCTTTTTCTCCACAACGACGGGGGCCGGCTCGGGGGCGGGCCGGCTCAGCAGTTGCTTGCGCTCGGCTTCGGACAGGCTTTTCCCGAACTCGTCGACGAGTATTTCGAATTGCTCGTCGGAGATCTTTGTGTTGGGATTGCTCTCGACCGCATGGCCTTTGCGATGCATGAAATCGACTACCGTGGTGATTCCGACATTCAAGTCTCTTATTACTTTACTTAATTTAATAGGCATATCTTTTTTGTACTGTTTATTCTTCCGGTTTCTCTTGCTGTTCCGTATCGGCAGGTACGATTTCCGTTTCGGGCGTTTCTGCTTCGGATACTTCCGTTTCGGGCGTCTCCGTTCCGTCTGTCGCTTCGGTTTCGGTAGCCGGTTCGATTGCGGGCGTCGGTTCCGTTTCGACCGCGGCGTGTGTGGCGGGAGTTTCGGGATACTCGTCTTCAAATTCGGCCGAGAGGATGGCAAACACGTCGTCGACCGTTTGTTCTTCGAGGTCGGCGCGTTCTATGATTTCTTCTTTCTTCATGGCCAGTACGGCTTTGGCCGTGTCGCATCCGATATTTTTGAGCGCCTCGATGATCCAACTGTCGATTTCGTCGGTAAATTCGTCGAGGTAGATGTCTTCTTCGTCGGTGTCGCGGAATACGTCTATCGTATAATCGGTTAGCATACAGGCTAACTTAATGTTAAGCCCGCCTTTTCCGATCGCCAGCGACACTTCTTCGGGACGGAGGAAGACTTCGGCCCGGTGTTCTTCTTCATCAATGCGGATGTTCGAGATTTTGGCCGGGCTTAATGCGCGCTGGATGAATAGTTTCGTATTCGTCGTATAGTTGATTACGTCGATATTTTCGTTTCTGAGTTCGCGTACGATATTGCGTATGCGCGAGCCTTTCATTCCCACACATGCGCCTACGGGGTCGATGCGGTCGTCGTACGATTCGACCGCGATTTTGGCCCTTTCGCCGGGGATGCGAGCGATGGCCTTGATGGTGATCAGGCCGTCGTTGATTTCGGGGACTTCGAGTTCGAACAGTCGTCTCAGGAACATTTTGTCGGTGCGCGAAAGGTAGATTTTGGTGTTATTGTTTTCGCTTTCGACGCGTTGCACGACGGCGCGTACCGTTTCGCCCTTGCGATAGAAGTCGCTGGGAATCTGCTCGCTTTTGGGAAGAAGCAGTTCGTTGTCGTCGTCGTCAAGCAGCAGGATTTCCTTTTTCCAGACCTGATATACGTCTGCGACGACGATGCTGCCGATCATTTCCTTGTATCTCGCGAAGAGGCTGTCTTTCTGGAGATCAAGTATTTTAGATGCCAGTGTCTGACGCAGGTTCAGGATGGCGCGCCGTCCGAAGTCGGCAAAGTGGACTTCGTCCGTAACGTCTTCGCCCACCTCGCAGTCGGGGTCGATAAGTTGCGCTTCGCTGATTGCGACCTGCATGTTTTCATCTTCTACTGCACCGTCTTCCACAACGATGCGGTTTCGCCAAATCTCGAAGTCTCCTTTTTCGGGGTTGATGATGACGTCGTAATTTTCGTCCGTCCCGAACATTTTGGCAATCACGTTACGGAATGATTCTTCCAGCACGCTTATCATTGTCTCCTTGTCGATGTTCTTCAACTCTTTGAACTCCTGTAATGTATCAATCATACTGATTGTTTCTGCTTTTCTCGCCATAATTTCTATTTGAATCTGATTATATTTTTTGTATATTTTATTTCGCTGTAAGTATATTTTCTGTCTTCATACACGGTTGTTTTCCGTTTGGCGCGGGCGGATTTTTCTTTTCCGGCCACGGTGATTACGACCGCGGTTTCGTCTGCCGAAGCCATTATGCCTGTCAATTTTTCGCCATTTTTTAACATCATTTCTATTTCGTTCCCGATATTTTTGACATACTGACGCTCCATTTTGAAGGGAGAGGAGATACCGGTCGAGCTGACTTCGAGTTCAAAGTCTTCGGCATCGCGGTCCATTTTACCCTCGATGTGCCGGCTCAGCACGGCACAGTCGTCAATGCCTACCACCCCGTCGCTGTCTATCTCTACAACAATCAGGTTGTCAGGCGAAACCGTAACATCCACAAGGTAACATTCCGTCGCGTTCAGGAACGTTTCCGCTATCGCAATTATCTCTTTTCTATCAATCATAGCCCTATAAAAAGAAGGGGGACTTTCGGGTCCCCGCCTCTTCATCTCCTCCTTTTCGGACGCAAATATATAAAAAAGCAGTCAATTTGCAAAAAATGCATCTTTTTTCTTCCATCTGAATTTATTTTTGTATCTTGCCTGCGCAAAAGTTGATATCATGATTAAGAAAGAAAAGTTTCACATCGAATACGTTTTCGACAAGGTTTCCGTCCGCAGCCTGTGGAATCACCTGACTACGGCACTGGGGTTGTCGTCGTGGTTTGCGGATGAGGTTCATATCAGCGGCGCCCGGTATACCTTTGTGTGGAGCAAGGAACGCGAAGAGGCGGAACTGCTGGACGAAAAGCCGGATGTGCGGATACGCTTCCGCTGGCGGAATGAAGACGATGTAGACTATTATTTTGAATTTCTCCTCCATCACATCGAACTGACGGGCGCCACGGCACTCGAAATCACCGATTTCGCCGAGCCTGACGAGAAGGCGGACGCCATTGCGCGGTGGGACTCGCAGGTGAAGGTGCTGAAGCGGACGCTGGGTATCTGACGGCTTTTTTGACGGGAAAATGGCTTTTTGTTCGCGAATTGTATTACTTTTGTAATCATTTCGGGAAGTGAAAATGAGAATAAAGAAGTTATACATTTTTCTGCTGAAGACGTACGTGCCGATGTTCGTCATGGCGTTCGGTATCTGCCTGTTCATCGTGCTTATGCAGTTTCTCTGGAAATATGTCGACGAGATGGTGGGCAAAGGACTGGGACTCGACGTCCTTGGCGAATTTTTCATCTATGCCGCGCTGTCTTTCGTGCCGATGTCGTTACCGCTGGCCATTCTGTTTGCGTCGGTAATGGTCTTCGGAAGTCTGGGCGAACAGTTTGAACTGCAGGCGATGAAGGCATCGGGCATTTCGCTGCCCCGCATTATGAAGCCACTGGTCGTCTTTCTGTTTTTCGTCGCCGTCGGGTCGTTTTATTTTCAGAACAATATCATCCCGTCTTCGCAGGTGAAGATGTATACGCTGCTTTATTCCATGAAGCAGAAATCGCCTGAGCTGAATATTCCCGAAAGCACGTTCTCCCGTGAAATCGAAGGATATAATATTTATGTACGCGAAAAGATGCGGGACGGGTTGCTGCGCGACATGATGATTTACGACTATTCGCAGGGTTTCAACAATGCGCAGGTGACGGTTGCCGACTCGGGGCGGCTCAAGATGTCGACAGACAAGCTGCACCTGATTCTGTCGCTCTACAACGGCGAGGCGTTCGAAAACCTGCGGAGGCAAAGCGGTACGACGAACAGTTCCGAGGCTGTGCCTTATCAGAAAGAGACCTTCGACTACAAAGAGGTGCTGATTACCTTCGACGCGAATTTCAACCGCGCGAGCGAATCGCTCATGCAGGACCGGTATATCGGCAAGGATCTGAACAGTTTACAGGCGTCTATCGACTCCGTGACCGTGCGTCTGGACAGCATCAAGCACGAGTATTCGCGCCAGGTCTACATCTCGTCGTACCGGAAATCGCTGCGGGAACATGAAGTAAACGAGGCGGACAGGCGAAAAAATCAGGATATGATGCCGGCAAATTTCGACTTCGACACGCTGTATGACGCGAAGCAGCCCGGCGCCCGCCTGTCGATACTCAACCAGAGCAAGTCGTCGCTGGAGCGCGTCAGCAGCGACTACAATTACAATTCGCTTGCGCTGGTCTACGAAGAGAAGGAACTTCGCCGCCACCACGTCGAGATGCACAAGAAGTTCACGCTCTCGCTGGCCTGTCTGGTGTTTTTCTTCATCGGCGCGCCGCTGGGCGCCATTATCCGCAAGGGCGGGCTGGGTATGGCCGTGATTATTTCCGTCTCGCTTTTCATTATCTACTACATCATCGAACGGATAGGTACGACGATGGCGACGAACGGCATGTGGTATCCGTGGCAGGGCATGTGGCTCAGCACGGCAGTATTGTTCCCTCTGGGTATATTTCTGACATACAAGGCGGCACACGACTCCGTACTGCTGAACGGAGAGGTGTATGTCGACAAGCTGAAGAAGCTTTTCGGACAGTCCGTCGCCCGCAAAATCGAGAAAAAGGAGATTATCATGTACAATATTGATTACGATTCGTTTGCCCTGCGCCTGGATGCATTGCTGCAGAGATGCGATGCGTACCTGAAGCAAAACAGGCAGTGGATGTCCTACTTCGCCTTCTGGAAAAATGCAGGCGAAGACGGCGCAGCGAAGCAAATCGCAGACGAAGTGGAGGCCCTCGTTGAGGAAGGCAACAACTCGGATCAGAATCTGGTGCTTAACAAGTTGATGGATTATCCTTTTGTCGGTCATTACCGTCTGATGCGCAGCTTGTCGGGACATAAAAAGGCAGGCATGGCCGTCGGGTGGTTTTTCCCGCTCGGGCTGCCCGTGTATCTTTCGGCCTGCTTCGGGCGGAAATATTTGCTGCGCGACATTCGCTCTGTCCGGCGGGTGAGCGGAGAGCTACTGGATATTATTCGTAAATCATAAATCAAACAGACAGATATGTATCAACTAAATACAGTGGAAGAAGCAATAGAAGATTTTCGTGAAGGCAAATTCCTGATTGTCGTCGACGACGAAGACCGGGAAAACGAAGGCGATTTCATCATTGCTGCCGAAAAGATTACGCCCGAAAAAGTCAACTTCATGATGACGCACGGCCGGGGCGTGCTGTGTGCCCCCGTCACCGAGGAGCGATGTGTCGAATTGGAACTGGAGATGCAGGTGACGCATAACACGTCGGTGCTCGAGACGCCGTTCACCGTCACGGTCGACAAACTGGGCAATGGCTGTACGACGGGCGTGTCGATGTCCGACCGCGCGCAAACGATCCGGGCGCTGGCCGATCCCGCGACCAGGCCTGCCGATCTTGGGCGTCCGGGACACGTCAACCCGCTTCGCGCCCGTTCGCGCGGTGTCCTGCGACGGTCGGGGCATACGGAGGCGACCGTCGACATGGCGCGGCTGGCCGGCCTCTACCCTGCCGGGGCGCTGATCGAAATCATCAACGACGACGGCACCATGGCGCGCCTGCCGCAACTGATCGATGTGTCGCGAAAGTTCGGCATCAAAATTATCTCCATCCATGACCTGATCGCCTACCGCCTGCAGACCGAATCGCTGGTAGAACGCGGCGTCGAAGTCAACATGCCGACGCGTTACGGACATTTTCGCCTGATACCTTTCCTGCAAAAATCGACGGGGCTGGAGCATGTCGTCCTCATAAAAGGCGAAATCCGGCGCGACGTCTCCATGCTGGTGCGCGTCCACTCGTCGTGTGCCACGGGTGATATTTTCGGTTCGCTCCGCTGCGAGTGCGGCGAGCAACTGCACTCGGCCATGGAAATGATTGAACGCGAGGGATGCGGCGTACTCGTCTACCTCCAGCAGGAAGGACGCGGCATCGGGCTGATGGAGAAAATGAAAGCCTACAAGCTGCAGGAGAATGGCCTCGACACGGTAGAGGCCAACCTGCACCTCGGACACAAGGCCGACGAGCGTGACTACGGCGTGGGCGCACAGATACTGCGGCAAATCGGCGTGACGCAGATGCGGCTGATGACAAACAATCCCGTGAAGCGCGTCGGGCTGGAGGCCTACGGGCTGACCGTCGTGGAAAACGTACCCATCGAAGTCACTCCCAATCCGCATAACGAGTTTTATATGAAGACGAAGAAGGAGCGGATGGGGCATACTTTGAGGAAGATATAATCAAATATCCTGCTTTTGGAAAAAGAATCCGACAAAGGGATGCGCGGCAATAATATTCGGCAAAACAGACGCATAAGCGATGCGACACATTTTTATGTTCTACAGCATTGTTTTCAAACATAAAAGCAAAAGTGCGCTAATTCGCAAACAATCTCTATTTTGCCCCAAAATGACGGAAACGGTCATTTTATTTTTTGTACTTATATGTAAATATTTAATATTATGAAAGTTTATCAAACGAATGAGATTAAGAACATTTCCATTTTGGGAAGTAAAGGCGCCGGGAAAACCACTCTCGCAGAAGCAATGCTTTACGAGGGTGGTATTATAAAACGCCGTGGGACTGTCGATGCAGGCAACACGGTGACAGACTATTTCCCGGTGGAGAAAGAGTATGGTTATTCCGTGTTTTCGACCACCTTCAGCGTGGAATGGAACGGAAAGAAACTGAATTTTATCGACTGTCCGGGTTCGGACGATTTCATCGGCGGAGCCGTCTCGGCACTGAACGTGACCGATACCGCCCTGATGGTGCTCAACGCACAGTACGGGATAGAGGTGGGAACGGTCAACCAGTTCCGATACACCGAGCAATTCCGCAAACCCGTGATTTTTATCCTGAATCACCTGGACAACGACAAGGCAGACTATGACAGCGCCGTCGCCCAGTTGAAGGAAAACTGCGGCGACAAGGTCGTGCAGATACAGTATCCCGTCAACCAGGGGCTTACGTTCAACGCCGTAGTGGACGTACTGAAAATGAAAATGTACAAATGGAAACCCGAAGGGGGCGTACCCGAAGTGCTGGATATTCCCGAATCGGAAAAAGACAGGGCGGAAGAGCTGCACGCCAAACTGGTGGAAGCCGCCGCCGAACACGACGATGCTCTGATGGAGAAATTCTTCGACGAGGGCACGCTGTCGGAAGACGACATGCGCGCAGGCATCAGGGCTGGTCTGATTTCAAGAGGCATGTTTCCCGTCTTTTGCGTCAGCGCGGGCAAGGACATGTGCGTGCGCCGCACGATGGAATTCCTGGGAAACGTCGTGCCGTCGGCCGACCAGATGCCGCTGCCGGTAAGCACGGATGGCGTAGAGATAAAACCCGACTCTGACGCCCCGACGAGCCTCTTCTTCTTTAAGACAACAAACGAATCACATATCGGACAGGTATCTTACTTCAAGGTGCTTTCCGGCAAAATCAAACCGGGCGACGACCTGGTCAACTCCGACCGCGGATCGAAAGAACGCATCGCGCAGATCTTTTCGGTATCGGGCCAGAACCGTATCGAAGTGAGCGAAATGCTCGCGGGCGACATCGGCGCAACGGTCAAACTGAAAGACGTGCGACGCGGCAACGCGCTGAACGGGAAAGGCAACGAGAACCGTTACGACTTCATCCAGTATCCCAACCCGAAATACCGCCGCGCCGTGCGCTCGGTCAACGAGGCGGAAATGGAAAAACTGAGCGAAATCCTCACCCGAATGCACGAAGAAGATCCCACATGGATCATCGAGCAGTCTAAGGAACTGAAACAGATGATCCTCTGGGGACAGGGCGAGTTTCACCTGCGTACGCTCAAATGGCGCGTCGAAAACAACGACAAGATACAGATCGAATTTCTCGAACCGCGCATACCCTATCGCGAGACCATCACGAAGTCGGCGCGCGCCGACTATCGACACAAGAAGCAGTCGGGAGGCGCAGGCCAGTTCGGCGAAGTACACCTCATTGTCGAGCCTTATTACGACGGGATGCCCGACCCCTCGATGTACCGGTTCGGAGGACAGGAATACAAGATTACGCCGCGCGACGTCCAGACGATAGACCTGGAATGGGGCGGCAAGCTCGTATTCATCAACAGCATCGTGGGTGGTTCCATCGACGCGCGCTTCCTCCCCGCCATCCTCAAGGGCGTCATGGCGCGCATGGAGCAGGGGCCGCTGACCGGATCGTACGCTCGCGACGTGCGCATCATCGTCTACGACGGCAAGATGCACCCCGTCGACAGCAACGAAATCTCCTTCATGCTCGCCGGACGCAACGCCTTCAGCACCGCCTTCAAGGACGCCGGGCCGAAGATTCTGGAGCCTATCTACGACGTCGAGGTCTTCGTCCCAGCCGACTACATGGGCGACGTGATGAGCGACCTCCAGGGACGGCGCGCCGTGATCATGGGGATGAACAGCGAGAAAGGCTACGAAAAACTGATGGCAAAGGTGCCCCTGAAAGAGATGTCGAGCTACTCGACCTCGCTAAGCTCCATCTCCGGCGGGCGGGCGTCGTTCACCATGCGCTTTGCCAGCTACGAGCTGGTGCCGCCCGACGTCCAGGAAAAGCTGCTCAAGGAATATGCCGCCACGCAGACGGA
>JAIRZY010000202.1 GCA_031266995.1 Tannerella sp. | reverse complement strand
CGTGAGTTCGATATAAGCTCTAAATCTTATAATGATATTACGTTAGAATTATTGAATGAATTGCCGTTGCCTTTAATTGCTCAAATTAAAGATAAAAGAGAAGAGTTGTTGCCGAATTTGTAGGGTTGAATCGCGTTATCATCAATCATATTTTTGATAAAATCAGGAGACGTATAGCTGAAATCTGCGAAGTAGAAAGCCCGTTTGAAAATGGCGGGAACCGGATGAAAGCTACTTTGGTGCGCGCCGTGTTCGCGGCATCAGAGGGCGTGGCGCACGGGGAAAAATCCCTGTTTTTGGGATGCTCAAGGGTGGCGACAAGGTGTACTCCCAAATCACTAAAAACTGCTCCATGAACCGGCTGATGCCTATTATATAGGGGAAAGTCGACACCGGGGCAGTCCTCTACTCTGACGGTTTAAGGCCTGCGATGGACTGGCAGATTTTGGCTATAAAAACACTATGAGTGAAGCATGGCGAAGACGAATCTGCAGTGGGTGCCAGCCATATTAACGGCATAGAAAACTTTTGGGGCTTATGCAAGGTATGACTGGCAAAGTTTCGTGGAGTACATAAGCATAATCTTATTTACACATAAAAGGTACTGGAGATCGTGACGTCGGCCAAAAGCTCGGACATCTATCCCCTCTGTATGCGATAAGCCATCCGTATAGTCATGCTTATATATTCCGGATTCAGAAGCAGTAAGAATATCTAACCCCTACAAAAGCTGATGGGAGCCCGACATCACGTCGTTCTCCCACCATTCAACAATGCTTTCTATAAGGGACAACCCTGAGAGGGTCATCTATACAGGGCAACCGGTCATCGACCCTGTATGTTGTTATACAATTAAAAAATGCAATCTTTATCGTCTTGTCTCACTTTCTTTATTTCTTCTGCAATAATACTATGTTTTTTCGACATGGAAAACATTATTATTTGAAAATATTTTAAATAAACGTTAGATTGCAGCATGTATGCTGATTATGCAGGATGCTGTATCCATATTCCCTTTTATTTCATTATAAAATACTCATTGCACGGTGTTTTTATTAAAATTTATGTCCAAAAATCCTCTCGCAGTCACTAAAAAATCAGATTCTACTATAAAAAATGTTTACGAATTAACACGCACAGGCGAAAAAAAACGTCTTAAGGCGAAAAAAACGCAAATAAAAAGATAATTTTCAGTCGTCGGGTGGCCAGTCGCCATGCTCTTTGATGAGGCTTGTCAACTGCTCGACGGCCTCTATTTCGGGGATGTTTTTGCGGATACATTCCCTGCCTTTGTAGAGGCTCACTCGATCGTGTCCTGCCCCGACGTAACCGTAATCAGCGTCTGCCATCTCGCCGGGACCATTGACGATGCAACCCATGATGGCGATTTTCAGCCCTTTCAGATGCGAGGTTGCGGCTTTTACGCGAGCGACGGTCGTTTTCAGGTCATACAGCGTACGGCCGCAGCCGGGGCACGAGATATATTCGGTCTTGCTGATGCGCACGCGTGCTGCCTGCAGGATAGCGAACATGTATCTCGCTGTTACAGTGACATTCGATGCGTCATTACACAGGAAAATACCGTTGCCTATACCGTCCACCAGAACCGCGCCGAAGTCGACCGCCGCTTTCAGTTGGAGACTCTCGGCATCCGCTTCACTGTAATTCCGGCGGAGAATGACTGGCACGTCGCAACCGGCCTCTTTCAGACGAAACATCAACGCGCGTGTTTCAGCCATGCTGTTGAGATGCGAACTGTTGAAAACCATGACCACAGAATCGTCCTGTTCGAGCATGAACGTGTCCATATCTTTATATTCCAGCTCAATAAACTTCATAATGGCCTTGCAGTCCTTTATTTTTGCTATGTCTTTTGCGTAAAAATACGGAAATACGTCCGGCTGGTCATCCCACAAACCGGCATCGACAAGCAGCGGGATAACAGGGCGAACAGACGTATCCGGCCGATTTTGTCCGATATAAATAAAATCGGGTCTATCGGCAGTCGAAACGATCTTTTCGCCGGGAGGGCAACAAGCTACAACCACCGGATGATTGCGCCCGCCAATGCCTTGAACGGTACGCGTCTCGCGATGATAATCCATATAGGGCACACAGATGCCGGGCACGTCTACCGGCTCATGATTTTCACGCAGCAGGATGTAATCGACCAGTTTGCGTGCGACGGGTATTTCCATTTCGGGCGGTTCGCTCAGCGACACGCGGATGGTATCGCCTATCCCGTCGGCCAGCAGCGCGCCAATGCCGACTGCACTTTTGATGCGTCCGTCTTCACTGTCACCCGCCTCGGTTACGCCCAAATGCAGAGGGTAATGCATGTCTTCTGCCTCCATCGTCCGCACCAGCAGGCGGACGGTTTGCACCATCACGACCGTGTTCGACGCTTTGATGGAGACAACGACGTCGCCGAATTGCGTTTCCCTGCAAATATGCAGAAATTCCATGCATGACGCTACCATGCCTTCGGGCGTATCGCCGTAGCGGCTCATGATACGGTCCGACAGCGAACCGTGGTTCACGCCGATGCGGATGGCCGTGCCGTGACGGCGGCAAAGCTGCAGGAAAGGGAGAAACCGTGTACGGATTTTTGCTATTTCGCTTTCGTATTCTGCCCCGGTACAGTCGATTTGGCGAAGCGTTTTGGCTTTGTCGACGTAGTTGCCCGGATTGATGCGGACTTTTTCGACGTGTACGGCAACCGTATCGGCGGCTTTCGGATTGAAATGAATGTCAGCAACCAGGGGCGTGTTGTAACCTTTGCAGCGCAATGCCTCCCGGATGACGCCCAGATTGCGGGCTTCGCGCTCGCCCTGCGCCGTGAAGCGAATGTAGTCGGCACCCGCTTCGATGATGCGGATGGCCTGCGCTACGGCCGCTTCCGTGTCCATCGTCGACACGTCGGCCATCGACTGGATGCGAATGGGATTTGACCCGCCCAAGGGCGTATCGCCGACGCACACTTCCGTCGACGGACGGCGCCGATAACGGATCTTCAATTCGTCTTGTATTTGAATGTCACCTGCGCAAGCTCTTCGTTGGCCTTGATTATCTTTTTCTTCAGGTCTTCCTTGCCGGCGAGCAGGCGTTGCTGGAGGGATTCGTCGCCGAGCGACAGCATCTGTGCGGATAGGATGGCGGCGTTCAGCGCGCCGTCGATACCAACGGTCGCTACCGGTATGCCCGGAGGCATCTGTACGATGGCCAGGAGGGCGTCCATGCCACCAAGCGTCGAACTGATGGGGACGCCGATGACGGGCAGCGTCGTCATGGAGGCAATTACGCCGCAGAGATGCGCCGCCATTCCCGCTGCTGCGATAATCACTTTGATGCCCCGGCCTTTGGCGCTGCGGGCAAACTGTTCGACCTCGCCGGGCGTACGGTGTGCCGAGAGCGCGTTCATCTCGAACGGAATTTCCATTTCGTCCAGAAAACGGGCGGCTTTCTCCATCACGGGAAGGTCTGACGTGCTACCCATGATGATGCTGACGACGGGCGTCATGACATCATCCGATGAGTTGTTGATAATCGCCGGCCGAGAGCAGCGCCTCAAGCTCGGACGCGTCGGAGGGTTTCACCTTGACAATCCATCCGGCCTGATAGGGGTCTTCGTTGATGAGTTCGGGGTGGTCTTCGAGTTCGGGATTGACGGCCAGCACCTCGCCCGAAACGGGCATGAAGAGGTCCGACACGGTTTTTACGGCTTCAATCGTTCCGAAAACGTTTTCTTTTGAGAGCGTTTCGCCTTCGGTCGTGATGTCGACGAAAACGATTTCGCCCAGTTCGCCTTGCGCGTAGTCGGTGATGCCGACATATGCCGCGTCACCTTCGAGGCGTATCCATTCGTGGTCGCGCGTGTACTTCAAATCAGCAGGAAAGTTCATTTTTTCAAGTTGTTAATTGTTTTATCAGATATATATTCAAACCGGATGCAAAGTTATAATTCTTTTCTGAGCCTTGCAACCGGAATGTCCATTTGTTCGCGATATTTGGCGACCGTCCGGCGCGCGATGACGTATCCCTTGTCTTTGAGCATGACGGAGAGGATGTCGTCTGTGAGGGGGCTGTGCTTGTCTTCGACGTCGATATACTCTTTCATGATCTGCTTCACTTCGCGGGTGGATATTTCTTCGCCGCTTTCGTTTTGCGTCGATTCGGAGAAGAAGAATTTCAGGGGGTAGATGCCGAAGTTGGTCTGGACATATTTGCTGTTACTCACGCGCGAAATCGTGGAGATGTCGTAGCCGGAATGTTGCGCTACGTCTTTGAGAATCATCGGGTGCAGGTGCGTCTCGTCGCCGGAGAGAAAGAAGTCGCGCTGGAGCATGATGATGGCCTGCATGGTGCGCTGCAGCGTTTCCTGCCGCTGCCTGACGGAGTCGATGAACCAGCGCGCGGCGTCGAGTTTCTGTTTGACGAACTGAATGGCTTCGCGCATTTCGGCCGTGCGGTTGGCTTTGTTTTTCGCGTAGTCGTTGAGCATGTCCGTGTATTCGTGGCTGATATGCAGGTCGGGTATGCCGCGCTGGTTCATGATGAGCGTCAGGTCGTCGTTGTTGGTTTCCACGATGAAGTCGGGCATGATTTGCACGGCTGTATCGGAAATGCCTGCGAGGCTGTTGCCGGGTTTGGGATTCAGCGCAGTGATTTCCTGGAGGATTTGCTTCATCTCGTGCTCGCCGATGTCGAGATTCTTCATGATTTTGTCGTAATGCTTTTTTGCGAACATGCCGAAATAGCCTGCGACGACGGTAATGGCGAGCGACGTGCAGTGCGTTTGCGGCTTCCGCTCCAGTTGCAGCAGGAGACATTCCTGCAGGGAGCGCGCGCCTGCGCCCGGCGGGTCAAGGTCGTGGATGACGGCGAGGACGGACTGTATGTCGGCTTCGGACACGTCTTCTCCGGCTTTGAAGACCAGGTCGTCCGTGATGGAAATCAGGTCGCGCCGCAGGTAGCCGTTGTCGTCGATGTTGCCGATAATGTATTCGCCTATTTTTTTCTCGCGTTCGGACAGGTCGCGCAGCCCGAGCTGTTCGAGCAGCGATTCCTGCAGGGAGATGCCGCTTGAGAAGGGAATGTCTTCGTGCCGGTCTTCGCGGTCGTGCATTTCGGCCAGCTTGTAGTGCGGGATGTCGTCTTCCGTCATGTAGTCGCCGAGCGACATGTCCACTTCCTCCGCATAGCTGCCGTCGTCTTCGAGCGGTTCGGCGGCTTCGTCGCCGCGTTCCGGCATCGTGTCGGATCCTTCCTCGAGCACGGGATTTTCTTCAAGTTCCTGTTTGACGCGGTCTTCCATTTCAATGGCAGGAAGTTCCAGCAGCCGAACGAACTGTATCTGCTGAGGCGAAAGCCGCTGCTGCAATTTCTGCTGTAATTTCTGTCTGAACATTATCCTTATCCTTGCTTTATCTCGTCTGGCAAAGGTATGAAAAAAAAATTCTCCCGTACGCAAACGGTATGCTTTTATTTCGAATGAAGATGTGGCGAAATTTAATTAAATAGACATTGAATGATGTTCGCAAATTTCTTTTATCTTTGCCGCGCGAAACGGGACAGGAACAGAACCGACAGTATTAATATTAATGTAGAACATAAAACGATGAAAAAAGCATTTGAAGTGAAACAACCCGACCTGGCGTTAAGCCCCTACACCGGCATGACGCGCGGGCACTATATCGACCTGGCAAAATACCTGCTTGAGCGGGCGTTTACCCACATCGATTCTATCGAAACGCCGTTGAATTTCCCGATCGTACCGGGGAAGACCTACCCCCAGCCGTCGGCGCCCGACTGGCGCTACCGCGCGGCGGAGTTCGAAGCGCTCGAACGCACGTTCACGCTCGCCGGGCCGCTCATCCATCTCGATCCGGAGACGACCATCAATGGCATCCGCCTGCGCGATTACTACTGCCTGCAGTTCTATCGCTCCTTCACGCAGGGGCATCCCAACTCTATCCCCTACCCCGAGGATCTGCCCGATTCCAATTACCAGTTCACGTGCGAGTTTGGCGGCCTGTTCAAGACGCTCCTCCTGATGCCCGACGCGCTCTGGACATATTTCACCGAGGAGCAGAAGAGCGAAATGGTCGTCACCATCTCCAAGTGGGCGCACCACCGGACGACGCAGAACAACTGGCGCATCTTCAACATCATCGCCCTCTCGTTTCTGGCCAAATACGGATATCCCATCGACGACGCGCTGCTCGAAAGCCACCTGATGTGGGTCGCGTCGTATCATTCGGGCGACGGGTGGTATCTCGAACAGACGTATAATTACTATTCCATAAGCCTGTTCATCGTGTATACCACCATCTGGAACCGCGCGTTCGGCGACGAGCGCTACCCCGAAATCTCGGCCGTCATCGAGCGCTCGGCGTGCAAGCTGATGGAGTCCATCACGTCGTTTTTCGGGCGCAACGGCTACGTCAACATGTGGTCGCGCAGCATCTGCTACCGCACGTGGGTGTCGGGCGCCTTCCCCGTAGCGTTCATGCTGCGGAGCGAGCCGTCGATAGACGCCGGCTGGGCGCGCAGGCTCTGCTCGGGTTCGCTGCTGCAGTTCGTGGCGCGCGAAGAGTTTTATCACAACGACATCCCCAGCCTCGGATTCTACGGCCGGCAGGAGTATATGGTGCAGGACTACAGTTGCGCCGGCAGCCCCTTCCTGATGTTCCTGCCGTTCATCTGCCTGGCCTTGCCGGAGGATTCGCCCTTCTGGACGTCGGTGGAAAACGACGGCTTCTGGGAAACGCTCGGCGAACGCTCGCAGCGCGTCGTCCTGGGGAGGCCGGGCCTCGTCCTGGTCAATCACGGCAGAACCGGCGCCTCCGAAATCGTTCCGGGAAAAGTCTATTACGACGACCCGAACTATTCCAAGCTGACCTACAACACGCATTTTCCGTGGGAAGACCATGATCCGGAAGGCGGCACGGCGATGGAATACAGTTTCCGCAGCCTGGACCCGCGCGACGTTCGCGGCGACGACGTCAATTTCTACCTGACCGGCAAATCGGTTCAGAACGATGCCGTGAAGAACAAAGCCTTCACCATTTCCCAAAGCATGCTTTACAACGGGACGAATGGCGACGTGCTTTACCGTCAGGCAATCATGCGGAAACCGCCGAACAACGGTGTCGGATACATCATCGATCTGGCGGAAATCACCGTGCCGGGCGGCGTCATCCGCGTCGATCGCACGCGGCTTGCGTTCGAATACGAGTTGACGCTGGGACATTTCGGTCTTCCGCATACGAACGGGCAGGCGGCGCAAATCCGGGAATATCCCGACAAAAAAGCCATCACGGCGTCCATCCCGGGACGCAGCGTTGCCTTGATCGCGCCCTTCGGATGGGACGGGATCACGCACCGGACGCACAGCGGACGCAATGCGGAAGCCGACGAGAGCACCGTGGTCTACGCCACGAAGATGCGCACGGCCAAGAATCCGCCGATGGAGCTGATGGTCACCGTCATGCTGCACAAAACCGACGATTCGCCCTGGACGGACGAAGAACTTTCGCTCGTCGAATCGGTGGAGGTCTGCAAGCTGATGCCGTCCGGCTCGGCGCTGGGCGCTCGTATCACGCTGAA
>JAIRZY010000182.1 GCA_031266995.1 Tannerella sp. | reverse complement strand
GTCACGAACACCCTGTCGCCCGCCTTGAGCAGCGGCAGCTCGCTCTCCAGCACGGTGAACACGGCCTCGAGGCTCGACGGGTCGATGACGGAGCAAAAGACCTCGGTCGTCGACGAGATATTCAGCGGCTTGGCAAACAGATTGGCGACAACCCCGTCGAAAGGCGCTGTCAGGACGGCGTTTTCCGCTTCGTACACGGCCAGCCGGTACTGTGCCGAAGCCTGATCGAAGCCGCTTTTCGTATGCGCCAGTTGCATCACGCCGGGCGGGACGCGCGCCGAGTCTTCCAGCGCATACCCCTGCCCGATGAGGACGTCCTGCAGTTCCAGCTTCGCCTTCTCCAGCGCGTCTTTCGCCTGCATCACTTTGTTGTCCAGCCTGAAGGCAAACAGTTCGGCCAGTTTCTGCCCCTTCGTCACGCGGTCGCCGTTCTTGACGTGTATGTCTGCGACAGGTTCCGCCGCCTCGAAGCGCAGGTCGACATATCGGTGTGCCGACAGTTTGCCGTTGCTGACAAGCTCGTGATTGAAATCCGAAACCTTCAGCGTCATGACCGTCACTTCGCTGGTAGCCTCCGGCAATATGGTTTCGACCGCCTGTTCGGCCGCGTCCTTCTGCTCGCCCGCACACGACGCCGCGAGTATCACCGTGACAAGTAATAGAAGAAGATTGTGTTTTGTCATATTTCTTTATTTTTGGGACAAATATACGTATTATTTATTTCGGTATGCTTGCAGGATATTTTTTTTCTTCATCCACGAACGGAAAAGAGCCGGTGAAACAGGGCGAACACGGGCAAAGTGGAATCTTCGAATCATGGAATCTTTGATTTTTTTAAACATTATTCCTCACTGAAAGTACGGCATGCCGATTTATTTTCAGTAGTTTTGCCGCGTTATCAACAAAACAGTAGTAATAAGATGAAACGTTTTCAAATCCTTTTCCTCCTGTCCGGCATATCCCTGCTTGCCGCCGGCGCCTTTGCCCAGTCTCCCGAAATGCAGAAACTGCCCGTCGATCCCAAAATACGCTACGGCCGGTTGCCAGGCGGAATGACGTACTATATTCGCCATAACGGGTTGCCCCGTGAGCGGGCCGAGTTTTACATCGTGCAGAACGTCGGGTCGATGCAGGAAGAAGAAAACCAGCGCGGGCTGGCGCATTTTCTGGAACACATGGCGTTCAACGGCACGGAGAACTTTCCGGACGGGACGCTGAGCATACAGGAATACACCGAGCGCCTCGGCATGCGCTTCGGCGAAAACCTGAACGCCTACACGAGCCTCGACGAGACGGTCTACATGCTGATGAACGTGCCCGTAGCGCGCCGCGAGGTGGTGGATTCGTGCCTGCTGGTGCTGCACGACTGGTCGGCATTCCTGACGCTGGCCGACTCGATGATAGAAAAGGAACGGGCCATCATCCGCGAGGAATGGCGGACGCGCACCGACGCGCAGATGCGCCTCTGGGAGCAGCAACTGCCCGGGATGTATCCCGGCAGCCGCTATGCCAGCCGCCTGCCCATCGGAACGATAGACGTGATAAACAGTTTCAGGCCCGAAGAACTGCGGGCATATTACCGCAAATGGTATCGCCCCGACCTGCAGGCGATCATCATCGTCGGCGACGTGGATGTGGACGCCGTGGAGCAGACCGTAAAAACGCTGTTTGCCGATATTCCCGCGCCGGTGAATCCGGCCGAACGCGAATGGGCTGCCGTCCCGGACAACGACGAGCCGCTCGTCTCCATCGCCACGGACAGGGAATCTACGCAGTTGACGCTTAGCCTGTATTACAAGCACGACAAGCTGCCCGATGAAATGAAGGGCACCATCGCCGACTACATGATGTATTACTTCAAGATGGTCATCTCGGCCGTCATGAACGAGCGGTTCGCCGAAATCCTCCGGAAAGCGGATCCGCCGTTTATCAACGCTTATGCAGGCGACGGCGAATACATGATTGCCAGGACGAAAGACGCATGGACGACGGCCGCCATCGTCAAACCCGGCGGCCTCGACGAGGCGCTGGAGGTGCTGGCGACGGAAACCAACCGTGCCAGGCGGTTCGGCTTCACGGCGTCCGAATACGACCGGGCGCGCACGAATATTCTGAAATGGATCGAGTCGGCATATAACGAGCGCGATAACCAGCGGAACGTATCGTTCGCCAGCGAATATGTCCGCCATTTCACCACCGGCGAGTGCATTCCCGGCATCGAGATGGAATATGACCTGATGAACCGGTTTGCGCCCTCCATACCCGTGGAGGCGATCAATCAGTATGTGAGTCAGTGCATCGGCGACCGCAACATCGTCGTCAGCCTGACCGGCCCCGACAACGTGCAGTATCCGTCGGAAGAGGAGCTGCTGGCCGCCTTTCGCGAAAAGCAGGCGATTCCCGTCGAGGGATACGAAGAGGAGACGAGCGACGAACCGCTGCTCGAAGTCCTTCCCGTGCCGGGAGAAATCATTGACGAAAAGCAGGATGCCCTGTTCGGCGCGACGGTGTATACGCTGGGCAACGGCGTCAGGGTCGTCCTGAAGGAAACGGAGTACAGGAAAGACCAGATCGTGATGCAGGCGTCCAGCCCGGGCGGAAGCACGCTGTTCGATGCGGCGGAAGCCAGCAACCTCAAGCTGTTTAACAGTGCGGCGGATGTGGGCGGCCTGGGCAATTTCTCCACCACGCAACTGGTGAAGGTGCTGACGGGCAAGAGCGTGTCCTGCGGCGTGCAGTTGACGGGCGACGCCGAAAACATCAGCGGCGAAACGGTTCCGTCGGATGTCCGCACGCTGTTCGAGCTTGTCTACCTCTTCTTCACCGCACCCCGCAGCGACGACGAAGCCTACGCCTCGCTGACCGGCCGCATGCGCGGACAGTTGGAAAACATGCAGCTCAACCCGATGGTGGCGCTCAGCGATTCACTGAGCGAAATCGTATACGGCGACAATCCGCTGGCACGGCGCATCGGCATGGACGATCTCGAAAGGGCAAGCTACGACCGCATCATGGAGATGTATGGAGAGCGTTTTGCCGACGCATCCGACTTTACGTTTGTCTTTGTCGGCAATATAAACAAAGACAGTATGATTCCCATGATGAAGCAATACCTTGCAACGCTCCCGTCGCTGAAACGCACGGAGCGGGGCGACGTCGACCGCCTGCCCGCACTGCGGGAGGGGACGCACGTGAGCCGTTTCAGCCGCGCGATGGAAACGCCCAAGGCAACCGTCGTGACGCTGTATGCGGGTCAGATGACGTATGACCTCGAGCATCTGGCGCTCGCCTCGATGCTGAAGCAGATTCTCGACCTCGTATACACGGAAAAGGTGCGCGAGGATGAAGGCGGCTCCTATCACGTGGGCGTGGGCGTCAACATGGCGGACTTTCCGCAGGGGCGTACGGTAATGCAAATCAGCTTCGACACCGACCCGGCACTGAAGGACAGGCTTGCCGCCATCGTCAGGGACGAACTCGCCGCCATCGTGCAGAACGGCCCGAGGGACGCCGATTTCGTCAAGACGCGTGACAACATGCTCAAGCGCCACGACGAAGCGCTGCAGGAGAACGGCTACTGGCTGGGCGTGCTCGACGACTACTACTTCCGCGGTTTCGACGGACATACGTCATACAGGGACGTGGTGAACAGCGTCACGCCGGCGCAGGTGCGGGATTTTGCGAAGAGGCTGACAGGGCAGGGAAACTATGTGGAGGTGGTGATGATGCCGGAGGATTAATTCAAGATTCAAAGTTCAAAATTCAAGATTACTGCTTATGTCGATTATCGAAACAATTCGTGAACGCCGTTCCGTCCGTACCTACGACGGGCAGGCATTGAGGGCGGAGCATGTCGAACTCATCACCGGCTACATCGCCGGCTTGCAGGCGCCCTTTGGCGTAAAGGCGCGCATCAGTCTGATTCATACCGGAGGCGACGCCAGCCCCGTTAAGTTAGGCACTTACGGCTGGATCAGCGGCGCGCGCGATTACCTTGCGCTTATCTACGAGGAAGGGCCGCTGGCCCGGGAGGGCGCCGCTTATCTGTTCGAGCAGGTCATTCTGTACTGCACCCGGCTCGGGCTGGGTACCTGCTGGCTGGGCGGCTCGTTCAGCCGGAAAGACTTCGGACGGCAGACGGCGCCAAGCCCCGGCGAGAAGCTGGCAATCGTCTCGCCGGCAGGTTATGCGAGCGAGCGGAAACGTTTTTTTGAGACGTATGTAGTGGGAGCGGAAAAGCATCACCGCACGCGCAAGCCGTTCGGAGCGAATTTCTTTCACGGGAATTTCTCGACGCCGCTGACGGAAGAAGCAGCGGGCGTCTACGCTCTGCCGCTGGAAATGGTTCGCCTCGCGCCCTCGGCCAACAACTCGCAGTCGTGGCGCGTGACGCTCGACGGCGACGTGCTGCACTTCTACCGCACATTCTCGTACGGCTTTTCGGCCATCGACCTCGGCATCGCCCTGTGTCACTTCGAAATGACATGCCGCGAAAAAGGTATTGCCGGACGTTTTGAAGTATCAGGCTCCGCTCCGGTCGAGAAAGCGCAGTACGCCGTCTCGTGGGTTCAGGACTCTTTAATCCATCCGAAGCCGCAATAGGGGGCCAGCGCCTCCGGGATGCGGATGCCGTCGGTCGTCTGGTTGTTTTCCAGCAGGGCGGCTACGATGCGGGGGAGCGCCAGCGCGCTGCCGTTGAGCGTGTGGCAGAGCTGTATCTTCCTGTCGTCCGCGCGGTAGCGGCATTTCAGGCGGTTGGACTGGTAGCTCTCGAAGTTGGATACGGAACTGACTTCGAGCCACCGCTGCTGGGCGGCCGAGAAGACTTCGAAGTCGAACGTGAGTGCGGAGGTGAAGCTCATGTCGCCACCGCAGAGACGCAGGATGCGCCACGGCAGTTCAAGCCTCTCGACCAGCGTCCGGACGTAGTCGACCATCGACGCCAGCGTCGCGTACGAATTTTCGGGCCTGTCGATGCATACGATTTCCACCTTGTTGAACTGGTGCAGGCGGTTCAGCCCGCGCACGTCCTTGCCGTATGATCCGGCTTCGCGGCGAAAGCAGGCCGAATAGGCCGCATGACGGACCGGCAGGTCTGCTTCGTTCAGAATCACGTCGCGATAGAGGTTCGTCACCGGCACTTCGGCCGTGGGGATGAGATACAGATTGTCGGCCGTCGCGTGATACATCTGGCCTTCCTTGTCGGGCAGGTTGCCGGTTCCGAAGCCCGAATCGGCATTGACGACGTAGGGCGGCTCTATTTCCCGATAGCCCGCCTCGCGCGCACTGTCGAGGAAGAAGTTGATGAGCGCGCGCTGAAGCCTCGCGCCGTAACCCTTGTAGACGGGAAATCCCGCTCCCGCGATCTTCACGCCCGCCTCGAAGTCTATCAGGTCATATTTACGCGCCAGCTCCCAGTGGGGCAGCGCGCCGGCGGGCAGTTCGGGCATGCATCCGCCCGACTTTTCGCACACGTTGTCGTCGGCGCCCCGGCCTTCGGGCACCGACTCGTGCGGCAGGTTGGGGACGAGCGTCAGCAGCCCGTGCAGTTCCGTTTCCGACTGCGTCTTTGCCGCTTCCAGCTCCCTGTTGCCCTCTTTCATCTGCGCCACCTGTGCCCTGGCGGCTTCGGCTTCAGCCTTTTTACCGTCTTTCATCAGCATCCCGATTTCTTTCGAGACGCGGTTCAGTTCCGTCAGGTTTGCCTCCAGCGCCGACTGCGATGCACGCCGCGCCGCGTCCAGCGCAATGATTTTACCGATGATTTCCGCGCCGTCGAAACGTTTCTTTGCCAGCCGGCGAACGACTTCGTCCCTGTTTTCCGTAATACATTTTATCGTGAGCATATCTTTGTTCGTTTTATGAAATGCAAAGATACACGTTTCCTGCGAAAAAGCCGGATTTCCCGTCAACAAATGCGGGCGTGAACCGGCAGGCTGGCGGAGTGAGTTTTTCAAAGATTCGATCGTGGACTCTCCGGGTTGCTGATTTTGACCTGCGTTCGGGACAGGAAATGATCTAAATCAGTACGGATCGG
>JAIRZY010000144.1 GCA_031266995.1 Tannerella sp. | reverse complement strand
AGGGCGTAATACCGGCCCGAAGCGTTCAGCCGCTCGGCCAGATCGTTCAGGTAGGTCGTCTTCCCGCTCTGCCGCGCGGCGTGAATCACGAAGTACTGCGCCATGTCTATCAACTGCTCTACGCCCTGCAGGCGCGTGGACGGCTCTATCATGTAATGACTGGCCCTGTTGCAGGGGCCTGCGATGTTAAAGTATCTCATATCACTGATTTTTTGCGCAAATCACTTTCTTTTTCCGGCAAAGATAATATTAAAGCCGGAATCCCGTACACGGAAAGGAAGTTTTTACACGATAAAGTTTTCATTGCATTTCGGATAAGATTTAAATAAGTTTCGTATTTTTGCCGCGATTTTAAAACATATCCGAATGAGCGCGCATACTCCTTTTTTGGTCTTTGCGGGGACGAATACCCGCAATCTGGCAGAGAAAATATGTATATCCCTGCAATGTCCTCTGGGCCAGATGAACATACTGCGGTTTGCCGATGGCGAATTTTCCATTTCGTACGAAGAGTCGATACGCGGAAAGGACGTTTTTCTTGTCCAGTCTACCATTCCCAATGCCGATAACCTGATGGAACTGCTGCTGATGATCGACGCTGCCAAACGCGCCTCGGCACATTCCATCATCGCCGTCGTGCCGTATTTCGGCTGGGCGCGTCAGGACAGGAAAGATCGGCCGCGCGTGGCCATCGGGGCGAAACTGATTGCCGACGTGCTGGGCATAGCGGGCATCAATCGCCTGATTACAATGGATCTGCACGCCGACCAGATACAAGGTTTCTTCGATGTGCCGGTCGACCATCTGTATGCCTCGACGGTCTTCCTCGAGTATATCCGTACCACCCTGCCGCTTGACAACCTCGTGATGGCCACGCCGGATGTCGGGGGGACGAAGCGCACCAGCAGCTACGCCAAACATCTTGAAATCCCGATGGTGATATGCCACAAAACGCGCCAGCGCGCCAATGAGGTGGCCGACATGCGAATCATCGGCGAGGTGAAAGGAAAAGACGTGCTGCTCGTGGATGACATCGTCGATACGGCCGGCACCATCACACGGGCCGCCGACCTGATGATGAAAAACGGTGCCAAATCGGTGCGGGCGATGGCCAGCCATGCCGTCATGTCCGATCCTGCCACACTGCTCGTTGAACGGTCGCAACTTTCGGAGATCATTTTCACGGATTCAATCCCTTACACGAAGAAAAGCGGAAAAGTGACGATTCTGTCTATTGCCGGCCTGTTTGCCGAAGCGATCCGGCGCGTGTGTAACGACGAGTCGATCAGTTCGCTTTATACGATTAAATAGGATTTAATGATTCTAAAATTCAGCCATTCCTCCACTGCTTTTTTTTCTTTGAATCTTTAAATCGCTCATTCACCGTTTCCAACGATCACTCCGCTCCCATAGCAGAGCCGGCTTTCGCGGTCGTAGACGACAGCAAACTGTCCGGCAGCGATGCCCTGGATTTTTTTCTCGCTTTCGATACGGTACAGGTTGCCTGTGCGACTGATCACGCCGCGCGTAAATTCCGGCGTATGGCGGATTTTGAACGTGATTCCCTTCGCGCCGTCGAACTTGCCCCACGGGTCTTCGGTAATGAAATGGACTCCCTGCATGCAGACCGTTCTGCCGTATTGCGTTTCGGGGTCGTAGCCGTTGGAGACGTAGATGATGTTCCGTTCGACGTCCTTTTTGATGACAAACCATGGGCCACCGCTCAATCCCAGCCCTTTCCGCTGTCCGATGGTGTGAAACCAGTAGCCGTTGTGCATGCCGACCGTTTTACCGGTTTCCAGTTCGACGATGCGGCCCGGCATCCGTCCGAGGTATCGCTCAATAAAATCGCTGTAATTGATTTTGCCGAGGAAGCATATCCCCTGACTGTCTTTCCGTTGCGCGCTCGGCAGTCGCTGTGCGGCGGCAATCGCGCGCACGTCGCTTTTCATCAGGTGACCGACGGGGAACATCAGCTTTGCGATCTGCAGGCCGGTGATCTGGCCGAGGAAGTCGGTCTGGTCTTTTACGGGATCTCTGGCGGTCGAGAGCCACGTTTGGCCGTCGATGTCGGTCGTGGTGGCGTAGTGCCCCGTCGCAATCCTGTCGAAAGCTTTCCCCCAGCGGTCTTCAAAGCAGCCGAACTTGATGTATTTGTTGCACATCACGTCGGGATTCGGCGTCAGTCCGCGCCTGACGGATTCGACCGTGTAGCTGACAACCTTTTCCCAGTATTCCTCATGCAGCGAGACGATTTCGAAGCGGCAACCGTATCGTTTGGCTATCAGCGCCGTGATTTCGATGTCTTCTTCCGAAGGGCAGGTGACGTAACCGCCTTTCTCTTCCATCCCAATACGGATGTAGAAAATCACCGGCTCATATCCCTGTTCCTTCAGCAGATGAACGACTACGGAGCTATCCACGCCCCCCGATACCAATGCGGCTATTTCCATTTTTCCTGATTGTACGACGGGGCATGTGTAACCCCTCTCTTTTTCTTACACAGAGAAAGGAAGAAAGCGAACCGGCGCGTTCTCACTTCCCGATTTTCGATTCAAATTCCTTCCACCCTCCTCCGTCATAGACATTTGTAAAATCTTTTTCCTCAAGAACCGTCTTCGCCTGCGCGCTCCTTCTGCCGCTGCGGCACACGACAATCAGGCTGGCGTATGGTTTCAGCCGTTCCACATGTTCCGAAATCACGTCGAGCGGAATATTCACCGAGTTCCCGATATGCCCTTCCCCGAACTCTTCCGGCGTACGCACGTCTACGATCAGCGTCGACTCGTGCCGGACAAGCTCTCTCAACCTGTTCTGCCTGGGAAACTGACCCCTGCACGAAAACAGCAGGGCGAATGTTGCCAGATAAACCAATTTTTTCATCATCATCTTACCAAATCTTGAATCTTAATACTTTATTAACAGCGGCCTGTCAAGACCTTCCATGAACTTCCCGATGTAAGCCTCAAAATCGTCCACCGACGGGAAGCCGAACTTGCTCCATCCGAACCCCGTGTAATAAACGACGGGCATGCCGGGGCTGCACGACGTGAGGGCCAGCAGGTGCGAATGAGTCTCTTCACGACCGCTTATCGCATGAGTGAGGGTATACGTGTCGACGGTCGTAGCGTCAAATCCGCTGGGGAACACCATGCCGACGTATACCCTGCCGACCGCGTCGCTCTCCGGTTCGGCATAGACGAGCGCCGCCGTCCCGTTTTTCGTTCTGCTTTTGAATATGGCATCGTCGCCGTCGCGCTTCACTATGCCCGCAGCCACGGGAAGGACTTCGCCCGTACCGCCGTACGCCTGCGTCACCTTCGTCAACTGCGATCCGGCGTCGAGCGAAAACGTCCGGCGTTCGGACAGCATTCTTCCGTCGACATTGAGATCACTATATATTAATGTAAAGGTTGTGCGCAGCGGACCGTTCTCCAGGAGTTCGTGCCGGACGAAGTTTTCGTTCAGCCGGAGCGTCGAGTCGACGTAGGGCGCCATCATGCCCCCGCCCAGCGTACGCCCAACCTTGTAGTCGTCCAGCCCCTCGCCGTGATCCTCGTGATACGAACGTATGCCTGCGAGATCGTCTCCGTACCACCGGTCGATAACCGGCTCGGCAGTACGCTTATACCAAAGGTCGAGACCGTTGCTCGGCCCGTCGACCGGAATCAGGGCGGCGCCGTAGATGCGGAAGGCGACACGGTCGTTCTCCCAGGCAAAGTCGTCGTAGCGCTCGGCGACGAGCCGCCCGAAGGTACGTGACGCAAACACTTGCGGCTCGCCGGCCGAGACGGTATAGGACGCCTTCCCGCGGGCCTTTACGCCGGCCTGAAAGACGAGCTTCCCGTCATGCGTGACCTGCGAGACGACGGTCTCACCCCTGCCGTCCGTCACGACGCAGGTCTCTCCGTCCGCAAACGTAATCCGGCTCAACAGGGCGTCCAGCGGGATTTCAACCAGCTCGTCCGTACGGTCGTAGTCGCACGGATTGTTTACGGTGACGCGGACGGTCGCGCCCTGCGGTGTGCATGAAGCGAGCCACACGGCGACGACCGCCGGCAGAATCTGATTTCTCATGACGCCCGGTTTATCTAAGCTTGTCGGCCGTGAAAGTATCCATGTCGTCGTACGCAAGGTTTTCGCCACACATGGCCCAGATGAAGGAATAGTTGCACGTGCCCGCCGCGGAATGTATTGACCATGAGGGCGAGATGACCGCCTGCTCGTTGAGCATGAAGAGGTGTCTCGTCTCCTGCGGCTCGCCCATGAAGTGGCAGACGGACTGTTCCGCAGGCACATTAAAGTAGAAGTATGCCTCCATCCTTCGCGAATGAGTGTGCGGCGGCATGGTGTTCCACACGCTGCCCGTCTGCAGCTCCGTCAGCCCCATCTGAAGCTGGCAACACGGCACGATTTCGCTGAGAATGATCTGGTTCAGGATGCGCTCGTTCGAAGTGGCCTGGGCACCAAGATGGCGCATACGGCGCATTTCTTTCGTGACCGGCGTCGTGGGATAGCACGTGTGCGCCGGCGACGAGGCGAAGTAGAACCGTGCCGGCCGCGAGGCGTCGCTGCTCGCGAAGCTCACCTGCTGCGAGCCGCGTCCGACGTAGACAGCATCCTTGACCGCCAGCCGGTAGTCCTTACCGTCGACAGACACGATTCCTTCGTTTTCGATACAGATGATGCCAAGTTCGCGCCGTTCGCAGAAATATTCCGAGCGAATCAGCGGAACGGTTTCAAGCCGTATCACTCCGCTCACGGGCAGCGCTCCGCCGATGATCAGGCGGTCGTTGTGCGTGTAGGTCATCAGCACGGCGTCAGGCTCAAACACCTTTTCGACGAGAAATTCCTTCCGCAGCCGCGCCGTGTCGTAGTGCTTCACATCGCCGGGATGCGTGCCCCAGCGTTCTTCGATAACTGTTTTCATAGCTGATTGATATGTACTGTATTATTTTTCGACCGCTAAAGTATGAAATAATTTTGAATAAACGGGA
>JAIRZY010000046.1 GCA_031266995.1 Tannerella sp. | reverse complement strand
CGGAAAACACGGTTAAATCGCTGACTGCAGAACAGGTGCAGGACATTTATACAGGCAAAACGACGAACTGGAAACAGGTCGGCGGCCGCGACGCGGACATCAAGGTCTTCACCCGTCCGCGTAACTCGGGCAGCGAAGAGGTCATGCGCGAGCTGGTCATGAAGGGTCTGGAGGTGGGTGACTTTCCCGAAAGCGCGATCGGTTCGATGGCATGGGTATTTTCGGAAGTAATCAACGACAGGGATGCGATCTGTTATACCTTTCTTAACTACAAGGAGCTGATTGTCCGGAAGCCCGACAGCGAAGTGCCCAAAATCGCCATCGACGGCATCACGCCCGGCGAGGAAACCGTCGGCGACGGGACGTATCCCTTCATCGCCGAAGTGCACGTCGCCATCCGTTCCGACCTGGACAGAAACTCGATGGCGTACAAACTCTACGAATGGCTGCAGTCGCCCGCCGCACACGCCGCCATCACCGAAAGCAGATACTTTATAAGGAATTGAAAATTGAAAATGGGGGAATGTGAGAATGTGCAAATGCGGGAATGAGCCGTCACGTCCGGACATTCTTTCATTTGCTCATTCTCACATTTGCGAATTGGCTAATTGGCTATTTTGAAATGTTTATGTTGCGGAACGCGATCCGCTTTCCCTCGCTCTGCAGCCCGATGTGTCCCTCTTTCACGGGAGAGGTGCCGACGTTCTGCAGAACGTCATTAATATAGACCGTGATCTGTCCGTCGAGGATGATGATGCGCGCCCGGTTCCATTCGCCCGCCGCCTTCTCGCTCGATTCGCCCCGCTTCTTGACGACGGGGAATCTGGGACGTGTCTCCATTCCTTCGGGCAGCACGTATTCGGCCATCTCCGAGCCGCCCAGCAGCACGAAGTCGCCCGCATCACCGGCATGAAGCTGACACTCGATGCCGTTGGGAAACGGGTTGGCCGGATCGGCGATGAGCAGGAAAATCCCGCTGTTCGTCGGCTCGTCCACCCAGCGCCACTCTACCTCGAGCGTGCAGTTGCCATACTTCTCCTTCGTATACATGTATCCGACCGGCGATCCCTGAATCAGGATCTCGCCGTCCTGCACCGAATAGACCCGGTCGGCCGGGATGTCGCCTTCCACTGCAAAATTCCAGTTCGAAAGGTCTTTTCCGTTGAATAATGCTTCCTTCGCCGTCTGCGCGCAGCCCGCAAGGACGCACGCCAGCACGGCGGTACCTAAAAACTTTTTCATCATTGTCATACATTTATATAGTTTAAAAAAATCAGTTCAGACTGCGGTATCGGATGCGCTTCGGCCCGGCATATCCGGCCTGCCGGCGCCTGTATTCCTCGTATTCGGAACAGGAGCCTTCGTAGAAGACGACTTCGGAATTGCCCTCGAAGGCGAGGATGTGCGTGCAGATGCGGTCGAGAAACCAGCGGTCGTGCGAGATCACGACGGCGCATCCGGCAAAGCGCTCCAGCCCCTCCTCGAGCGCGCGGAGCGTATTGATGTCGATGTCGTTGGTCGGCTCGTCGAGCAGCAGCACGTTGGCTTCCGCCTTGAGCGTGATGGCCAGGTGGAGGCGGTTGCGCTCGCCGCCGGAGAGCGTTCCGCAGCGTTTCTCCTGGTCGGCGCCCGCGAAGTTGAAGCGCGACAGGTAGGCGCGGGCATTGATCTCGCGGCCGCCGACGCGGATAAACTCGCTTCCTCCCGAGACGGCCTGATAGACGGTCTTCTCAGGTTCGATGTCGCGGTGTGTCTGGTCGGCATAGCCGATTTTCACCGTCTCGCCCACTTCGAACTCGCCCCGGTCGACGCCTTCGAGCTGCATGATCATCTTGAAGAGCGTCGTCTTCCCCGCGCCGTTCGGGCCGATGACGCCGACGATACCGTTGGGGGGCAGCATGAAGTTGAGGTCGTCGAACAGGAGCTTCGGCCCGAACGCCTTGGCCACCTGCCGCGCCTCGATCACTTTGTTGCCCAGCCGCGGGCCGTTGGGGATGAAGATTTCGAGCTTCGCCTCGCGCTCCTTCTGGTCTTCGTTCATCAGCGTCTCGTACGAGTTGAGGCGCGCCTTGCCCTTCGACTGACGGGCCTTGGGCACCATGCGGATCCACTCCAGCTCGCGCTCGAGCGTCTTGCGGCGCTTGCTGACCTGCTTCTCTTCCTGCGCCATGCGCTGCGTCTTCTGTTCGAGCCACGACGAGTAGTTGCCCTTCCACGGGATACCCTCGCCGCGGTCGAGTTCGAGAATCCAGCCGGCCACGTGGTCGAGGAAGTATCGGTCGTGCGTGATGCAGATGACCGTGCCGGCATACTGCTGCAGATGCTGTTCGAGCCAGTCGATGGACTCGGCGTCGAGGTGGTTCGTCGGCTCGTCGAGCAGCAGCACGTCGGGCTGCTGCAGCAGCAGGCGGCAGAGGGCCACGCGCCGGCGTTCACCGCCCGAAAGGGTCTCGACGGACTGCTCTTCGGGCGGGCAGCGCAGGGCGTCCATCGCGCGCTCGAGGCGGCTGTCCAGGTTCCACGCGTCCGCCGCGTCGATCCGGTCCTGCAGCCCGGCCTGACGGTTCATCAGCGCTTCCATCCGTTCGGGACTGTCCAGCACATCGGGGTCGCCGAACTGTTCGTTCACCGCGTCGAACTCCTTCAGCAGGTCGACCACGTCCTGCACCCCTTCCTGCACGACCTCCCTGACCGTCTTTCCCGCCTCCAGCTTCGGATCCTGCTCAAGGTACCCGACGCTGTAGCCCGGCGAAAACACGACCTCGCCCTGATAGTCCTTTTCTATTCCGGCAATGATCTTCAGCAGCGTGGACTTCCCGGAGCCGTTCAGTCCGATGATGCCGATCTTCGCGCCGTAGAAAAAGGAAAGGTAGATGTTTTTGAGCACCTGTTTTTGCGGAGGGAACGTCTTGCTCACCCCCACCATCGAGAAGATTATTTTCCTGTCGTCAGCCATAAAATATGTGTTATGAATCGGAGGGCAAAGATATGAAAAAAAAATCAGGGATTCGATGATTATCTTGCGCGGCACGGTTTGGGGCGCATATATATTATTTCGAAA
>JAIRZY010000262.1 GCA_031266995.1 Tannerella sp. | reverse complement strand
CATCTTCTTCAATTAAAGCCTGTCAAGTAAAACTTGAAATCTTTTCGCAAAAGAAACACATCGCACTATTATATCCAAATAGCTTGAATATAAATATTCTTAAATATAACTAATCGCGCTATTGCAGCAAAGTCACTTTCAATTCAAAGAATAATATTGCCGAACCGCTTCGTCGAAGATGCCCTCGTCTCTTATCTCCTGCATCCAGCGATTGAGGCTGTCGGCGAGGGCGAGGGCTTCTCTGCGAACGGCCCAGGACTGCAACTGGGTGAAACTGATATTGGTATCGATGTCAAGTTCGGGAAACCGCTCTTGTGACAGTTGCGCGATCCGGCGGTCGCAGACGGCGAAGTCGATATCGCCCCTGGCAACCATGATGCACAACTGTTCGGAGGAATAGAGCGGGTCTTCGACGACGAAGATCGTATCACCGATTTCGCGCCTGAGGTTGTCGAGGCGCAGGATGACAGGTGAGTTTTTGGGAACATGCAGCGTCCTGTTTGCCAGATCCAGTTGGTTGCGGAGCGGTCTGGCGCCGGTAGCCACGCGCTGAACGAGTACCTGCCGGTTCAGCATGACCGGTTCGAGGAAGAGATATCGCTCCTTCAGTTCGCTCGTAACGGGGATATTACGGGCAATGATGTCGTACTGGTCAGTCTCCAGTCCGTAGAAACTTTTTTCGAGACTCATCTCCGGGTATATCAGCGTTTGCAAACCTGAACGGCGGGCTATTTCGCGGCTGAGCGCATACTGGAAGCCTTCGATACGGTCGCCCGAGATGCGGTATCCGGCCTGATCGTATTCGGTGACGATGCGCAGGATACCTTCACGACTGATTTCAGGATAGTCGCGCGGCGTAGAAGGCATGGGTTTGAAGTATATCAGCACGAGCATGGCGGCGATGGCGGCCGTAAGCAGGAGGATGTAGGCAGTGAACAGGCGTTTCGAAAACATGGCGGGGTTGTTGCGTGACGTATTTTTCAGTTGTTGAACATCACGGAAAGACCGAGTTTAATACACATCGGATTCATCGGGTAGTGCGGCATCGAGAAGTATGCGGGATGGTCGATGAAGAGGCTTCCCACATTGTAGCCGGTCACGAAGAAGCGCGTCTGCTTCAGGTGGAAATTGGCGTAGGCGCTGATCAGCGGATAGTCGCCCGTCCGCATCTGGTTCTGGTTGATGAACTGCTGCGTGGCCGGCTCATAGACGGGCGAGTAGTAGGCCGTGAAATAGTGCGCGTCGGCACCGAGCTGCACGCTCAGCACACCGAAGAGTTTGAACGCGGCATACAGATTGGTATACACACTAAGCTGGGGTAGCGGCAGTACATCCTTTTCGCTGCTCAACTGACCGACAAGCTCGTTTTCCCATCCCAGCGCCCGGTAGCGGAAGTCCTGTCTCAGTCGTGCGGTGACGATCTGTATGTTACCGCCGAACTGTGCGGGCGCACCGTCCGGACTGAAGTATACGTAGTTGCGAATATTGTCCACGCCGACGGACAGGCGCGTACGCGTGCGTTCGACCGTCGCTGTACCCTCGGCATGCACGTGCTGCGTCATCTCCAGCGGGCTGTCCCAGCGGAAATAGCGACTGGCGTATCGCTGCTGGAAAAATGCAGGCCTGACGTTGCGCACGAAGCCGGCGGCCTCAAGCGACGCTTCCTGTCCGGCGAGCGAGAAACGTGTACGGATGTTTCCGTTCACACGCAGTTCGCCCGCGTCACGGCCCGCGACGCCAAATTCGCCGCGCGCACTGAAGGTCAGCACATCACCTCTCTGCTTGGATATTTCGCCACCGACGAAGGTCAAAAACTCGCTGTATCTCCGTTCGTCCGCCACCGAATCGCCGGCGAATGAGAAACTGCGGCTTTCGAATCCGGCAAAGAAGGCAAGCCCGAATTTAACCCAGTCATGAAAACCTTCGCGCATTGAGAGAGCGAAGGTGTTCCGTATCCGCCATGCCGAGGCCGTATCGTTGGGCAATTCGCCTGCCGCACCATAGATGTTCTTGTAACAGGAATCCATCGTCGGATAGTACGAGATGAATCGCCTGCGATTGTCTTCATATTCAACGGTGTGGATGATACTCGAGACGGGAACAAATACTTCATTCGCATGCACGTCTTCATCTTCTTCCTCCTCGCCTTCCGGCTGCTGCGTCGCCGTTGCGTCCTGTCCGTGCGCATGACGGGCGGCGTCTTCCTCCTCCTCGAGCAGTTGCTGCCGCCGTTCTTCCTCGCGCAACCGTTTCTGTTCGGTCTCACGGGCGGTCAGGCTGCGGTAGAAACCGAGGTTGTAGCGATGCGAGAGGAAGAAGTTTTTTCCGCGGACGCGGTTCCATGTGCTGGTGAAGCGTGTCGGATACGACTTCGTGTCGACCTGCCGTTTGCCGTCGGCAAATTCGTCGGGATGCGTGACATAACGGTCGTTCGTCAGTCCGCCGTTTTCGCTGCCGACCATGTTGAAATTGCGCAGGTGCGCGAAGGCTTCGTAGTGGTCCGAACGGTAGTTGCCGAAAATCCGGTAGTTAATCATTTTGTTGCCGTTCGAGTTGTAGAACCCCCGGCTATATATGTAATCAAAATCGCCACCGACATTGATTTTTCTTCCGAAATTGCTGGAAAGCAATATCTTCAATTGCTCCTCCATGCGTTCGGCACTGCCGGCGCGGGTGTAAAGGATGTTAGAATACGGTATCTTCGTGTCATAGAAGTATCCGTTGCGCGGCGTGATGATATACGCATCGTAGGGATCGGCAAAGATGAAGTCCCGACTTTCGCCCCGCTCCGTGAAGATGCGGCTTTGCATCGGCGAGCCAACATTACCAGTATGAGCGACGGCTACGCCCAGACCTTCGATCAGTGTGCTATTGGCTGTGTTCAGACGTCCGGTATCCATCGGCACGGGATAGCGCTCCCCCAACTCCGAAAGGCGGTAAGCACGAATACGACTCTCGCCAGTCGCTTCGTCATTCCCCGCATACAGGCTGTCGGGAAGCTGTGCCGCCGCGTTACGGCCGGCCAGCGAAAAACCTCCCCGTCCCGATCCGCTCCCCTGCGCGCCTGCATGAGCTGAGCAGCACGCGACAAAGAAAAATATGTACAGCCATCGTTTCACGCCTGCAAAGATATTCTTTTTTTTGCTATCACGCGAGAAAAAAATCGCAGAGACCCAGCCTGTCCGGTGAATCATTCAACAGACACACTGATGACACAGATTGAAAAGATGAACGCGGAAGAATAATTTATCTACGGAAATCCCGTAATCACGTGTCATCTGCACACATCACTATGCAATCAATAGCTGTTCCAGTGAGCATATTCTAAAAACAGTAGCGGAATAACAAAGTAGACGAATAACTGAATTTTAATTATTTGAAACCCGGCATCCGGCGTTTCTGTTACCGAAATAAGATGCGGACAATACCCGGCACAGGTATTTTCAAGCCGTAAATCATACCGGCACCACCATCAAAGGCGTATTGCTGTGAAACAGCATCTTATGCGCTATGCTCGGACTGAATACACGCATGATGACACCACGGCGGCGTGCGCTGAACGCAATGATATCTATCTGCTGCTCCTTCACCAGTCGGTCTATCGCTTCCGGCAGATCGCCGTCGGGCGTCACTGCGTAATCAATGGTCAGGTCGGGATATTGCTTTTTCAGATATTCCCTGAAACCAGTCAGGCGGATTTCGTTCCATTCGTTATGGCTGGTCGAGATGTTAAACAGTTGAATCTGCAAATTCTTCATGTCCTTCATCAACTCCGCCAGTTTGTCGAATGCCACCAGGTCGTCCGGCCTGAACGATGTTCCAAACGCCAGTCGTTGTATTTTGCCGAGGTCGTTGAACGGAATATGTTCAGGAACAGCCAGTAGCGGCGTTTTCGTCAGCCCGATCACCTCACCCGTCACACTTCCTATCAGGTCGGCATTTTTCTGTTTCATGCCGCGCGTTCCCATGACGATCATTGTAGGCTGATGTTCTCTGACATACGCGATGATTTCCTCTTCGGGCAAGCCTTCACGAAGCGTGTAATCATACTTGACTGCCGGCAGTTCACCTTCATGTATTTTCCTGTTAATCACTCCGCAGAGTTTGCCTACATCTTCCTTCACACGACGATAAACGACATGAATGGATTCGTCTTCATGATGCTTGTTGACTTCGTTGTTCAGGTAGGGGAAAACCGACGGAATGAACGTATTGAAGTATACATGCAGCAGCATGACTTCCGCTCCTGTCCGGTGGGCGTAGTTGAAACCGATTTCGCATGCCTTGAGGGAATAATCGGAAAAGTCGACCGGTATCAGTATCGTATTCTCCCGGCTGACCGTATTTTCATTCACTTCACTGTTATCTTGCCATTTAACATCATTTATTACCCGCAGAGCGTGCGGCAATTGACTTTCTTTGATACGAACCCGCACCCCGGCCGAAATGACCGGTTGAATCAAGTTTACGTTGTGGATGTAGACATCTATTCCTTCGGATTCGAGGATGGTTTTCAGGATTTGCGCCTTTTCGTAGGTGTGTATCGCTAATGTGACTAATTTTTCTTCTTCCATAGTTGTAATTGTTAAGTATTAAAACAGAAAAATCCCTTTGCAAACGGTAAGAACGGGTTTGCAGCGGGATTTTTTTCTGCGAAACCGAAACGGTTTCGTCATTTATGCCTCAGCTATCGATGGCGCTCTGTCTTTTTCTTTCAGAATTTCCAGCGCGCGCTCCAGAATCACGGTATCGCTCAGCACGACTATCCCGCCTCCGGGGCCGGGTTCGATGTGCACCCCGCAACATTTACCCTCTTTAAAATTCTGTCCTCCAAAATAATTCCGGACGGTTTCTACACTTACTCCCAGTTCGTCGGCAATACAGTGTAACGTACCGTCCGGCAAACTGTCCTTGATAGCTCGAAGTTCATTGAATGTGATCGTCTTCGTCATGGCCAAATCTATTTATTATTAAATAATTACGTTTATATCATTCATGCCCCTAATGTAGGCATATATTTTAATATGACAAAATTTTTACGACAGAAATCACGCTTTTCCACATCATGTTTTATAACATATTCCCGATATGATACTCCGGCATGCGTACGATGCAAAATGTTTACATTTATATAGCTGTATACGAGAATATAGCCAATTGTCGCCAATAGTCCGTACAAGATAAGCCGTTTCCGGACAGCGGAATATACAGAGGACGCATCCCCTGCCCCACCTGCTACTTTAGACCGGACAAACCGGTAAAGCTGATAGCATAAAAAACCGAACAGTGCGCCGGCAAACATTCCCGGCACGATGTCCGAAATGAAATGAACGCCCAAATAAATACGTGAATAACACATGACTGTCGCCCAAGTCAATATCCCGGCCGCATACCATCGATCGCGCAGCAGAAGCAGCGTAAACACTGCAAAGCCGAACGCATTGGCGGCATGACTCGAAATGAAGCCGTACATACCGCTACGATAACCGTAAACAGTCTGCACTTCATTCATAAAATCAGGATGCTGCGTAGGTCGCAGACGCATAAAAAGCGGTTTGCAAACATGTGAAGCAAACTGGTCGCACAGCGTGAGTGCGAGCACGAGAAAGAATAGAATCAGCAACGATTCCTTCATTTTCTTTCTGTAAAACAGCATGAAAAGGATAAGCACCGCCATCGGTATCCAAACTGTCTTGCCTGAATAAATCCACATAGCGCTGTCCCAAAACGGTGTATGCCCTCCGTTCAACCAAAAAAATGCGTCCCGTTCAATATGCAATATATCCTCCAGCATGATGCGCTATATTTTTTCCAGATCTTTTTGCCGCAGCCACCCGACATTTCCGTCCTCGAGTTCGATTTCGTTCCATTCGCCGACAGTGCTCTTGATGAACACTTTCGTGCCTTCGTGCAAGACGAACAAATCCGTACCACTGTTATCCGGCGAACTTTTGGCCGTCACGGTCGGAGCAAAAACGATGGCGCCGTTCCGGTTCTGCAATGCCTGCTTCTGGTTCCACGCAAAGACATTGGCCACAATCACCAGCGCCAGCAAGGCCACGCCGGCATAGAAGCCACTTTTTTTCAATGCCATCCGTTTGGAGAAAAAATAAAGCGTCAGGCAGCCGATGAAAAGAGCGAAGCAGACAAGACCGACGATAGCCCACGTGTCGACCCTGAACAGATTCTGCACGGCACGAAACCAGTTCAGCAGAAAAAATTCGCCAACCGGCTCAATTTGGTCAGTCGTCCGCAACTTGGCGATGGCGAAGTTGTGGCGCAGGTCTTTATCTCCCGGATTCATCAGCAGGGCGCGCTCGTAGTTCAGGATGGCGGATGCGATGCGACCGGCCTTGTAGCAGGCGTTTCCCAGATTGTAGTAGACGGTGT
>JAIRZY010000168.1 GCA_031266995.1 Tannerella sp. | reverse complement strand
GAACTGGAACGGTTCCTGCAAGCCGAGGCGGAGAAGTTTCCGCCGGAGGATACATTGAAGATTGACCTGCACTGCCATGACTGCAACAGCGATGTGCCGGACGAACAGGTCGGGCGGATGCTGTCCGTGGCGGAGACGTGGATACCGGGCGACGTCCTCCTGCAGGAACTGAAGCGGAACGGTTGCCGGGCGTACACGATAACGAATCACAACAACGCGCGTTCCTGCTACGAGATGCAGGACAGGGGACACGACATCCTCACCGCCGCCGAGTTCAGCTGTAAAGTGCCCGATTTCGACACGGGCATACACGTGCTTGCCTACGGATTCAACCCCGAACAGGAACGGCGGCTCAACCGGCTGAGGAAAAATATCTACGCCTTCCAGGAGTTCACGTGCGAGCAGGACATCCCCACGATCTGGGCGCATCCGCTCTACCACTATGCGGCGAAGCGGATGCCTTCGCAGGATTTCTTCAACCGGATGCTTCTCCTTTTCGAACGCTTCGAGTGCCTGAACGGGCAGCGGGACACGTGGCAGAACATGCTTGTGAAGGAATGGGTTTGCCGGGCGGATGAAGAGACACTGACCCGTTTCTCGAAGCAGTACGGCATCGGGCTTACGCAGTATTGCCGTCACCCGTACCGCAAGACGCTGACGGGCGGATCGGACAGTCACATGGGCATTTTTTCCGGCATGACCGGCGTGTATGCCTTCGTCCCCGGCCTGCAGCAGCAGACCGTCCCGCGTTCGCAGCTCGCGCTCGAGGCCATACGTTCCGGTCGCCTGGCCGTTTACGGTTCGCACCAGAACACGGAAAAGCTGACCCTCGCCTTCCTGAACTACGTCTGCCAGATAGCCATGAACTTCAAAGACCCCGGCCTGATACGCCTCCTCCTGCACCGTGGCGAAGCGACGGACAAGGCGATCGCGCTGTTTGCCGCAAACGTGTTCGGCGAGGTGCGGAACCACCGGACGACGATGGCGTTCGTCAAGCTGTTTTACGGGTGCATGATGGGCCGTAAGCCGCCGCTCTACAAGCGCCTGTTCGTGTCGTCCGACTACCGTCCCATCTTCGATATCGCCGCCAACATGTCGTCGCTGTATCACCGTAGCCCGGAGACGTTCGTGACGGACTGCTACGAATCGCTCCTGTCCATCAACAGCCACATCAACGGCATCCTGGCCTGCCGCCTGGAACGGAAAATCGACAAAATGAACCTCGCGGAACGCGCCGGGTCGCTCGACCGCATCGTTTCGGAAATGGAACTGCCGACCGGCGTCCGTTCCTACCTCGGCCGTTCGCGCGGCAAGGTGGATATTGCCGGCTTCCTCGACGGCCTGTCCTTTCCTTTTTTCACGTCGCTCTTCATCCTTGCCGCCCATTTTACGAGCGCAAAGACGCTCTACCACACCCGCCCTTTCCTAAAGCGCTTTTCCGCCGGCCTCGGCAAGTTCGAGTATCCGAGGCGAATCCTCTGGCTGACGGATACGTACGGCGGTAACGACAGCACATCCCTGTTCCTGCAGCAACTGCATGACGACGCCTGCCGCCGTCATCTGCCGCTGGACATCGTCACGTGCAGCAGCGACATCCGCGGCGACGACCACCTCATCGTACTCAAACCCCAGGCCCGCTTCGCCGTCCCTCTCCGCGAATGCATGACCGTCCGCGTGCCGAATTTCGTCGAGCTGCACAACCTCTTCCTTCGCGGCGGCTACGACCGGATAGCCTGCTCCACGGAAGGTGTCATGGGCCTGTTCGCCCTCTACCTGAAGCACGCCTACACCGTAGAAGCCAGCTTTTGCCTGCACACCGACTGGCTCACATTCGTGCGCGAAACGCTGCATTTCGACAAACACAACTCCGACCGCGTAAGACGCATCTTAAGGCTCTTTTACCGCTCGTTCGACCGCGTCTTCGTCCTGCACCCCGCCCGGATAAAGTGGCTAAAAGGCGTCAACGACATCATCATCGACCGCAGCAGCGAAAACGATTCCCCGCCCCCAGACAATGACACGGAAATAATCCTTAAAAAACTGCTAAACCCCACTCCCTGAACCCTACCCCACCAATCTCGTCTGTAAAGCCTCCTGCTTTTTGCACGCGAAAGAGAATATTCTCTACAAATCAATCTGTGCAAGGCTTTTTTATCCGGAAGACTTCGGTTATGCTTTAAACAATTAAATACCGTACGGCGTCTGACATGAATAACCCCGCACTGTATACAAGGTACAGCCAACGTCTCCCCTACCCTAACTCTATACGGGATGCAAGAAAGTTTTTCAAGCCGCAGAGTAGATCTCACAAAACCCTCCCAAGCAAAAGTAGTGACGGGCGGTATTAGCCGAAAATGACGGTTTTATTTTTATATGCCAGCACCTTGCGTTCGATGTGCTTCTGCACGGCGCGCGAGAGAACGATCTTTTCGAGGTCTTTTCCCTTGTTAACCAAATCCTGAACGGTATCCTTGTGTGTGACGCGGACGATGTCCTGTTCGATGATCGGCCCGGCGTCAAGTTCCGTCGTGACATAGTGGCTCGTGGCGCCGATGATTTTCACGCCGCGCTCGAAGGCTGCATGGTAAGGCCTGGCGCCCACGAAAGCGGGAAGGAAAGAGTGATGAATATTAATGATTTTGTTCGGATATCGCCTGATCATGTCTTCGGAAATAATCTGCATGTACCGCGCGAGCACGATAAAGTCAATCCCGTGCTCCTTGAGCAGTTCGAGTTCCGCCTGTTCCTGTTCTGCCCGGTTCTCCTTCGTGACGGGAAACAGGTAGTAGGGAATGTCAAAACGCTTCGCGACCTCCTCCATATCCGCATGATTGCTTATGATTAGCGGTATCTTCACGTTCCACTCGCCCGCCGTGTAGCGCGCCAGCATGTCGTACAGGCAATGCGACATCTTCGAGACGAATATCGCCATCCGCGGACGGTAACCGGAAAAATAAAGCCGGAAACTGATGTCATACTTCTTCGCATACAGCGTATTGAAGTAATCTTCAATCTTGTCGTCCGGTATCAGAAACCCGTTCAGTTCCCATTCCATGCGCATAAAGAAGATGTTCTCTACATGATCGACATGCTGGTCGAGATAGATAATATTCCCGTTGTTTATGCTTATAAAATTTGTTATGTCGGTAACGATTCCCGCCCTGTCCGGGCAATGCAGAAGTAATTTAGCCGTGTTTGCAGTCATTGTTTTGCTATTGTTTTTAAAGGGCACAAAGATAATCAAAGCCTGAAAAGGATACAAAATAAAACGTCTTATTTTTATTTACGTCTCACCCGGAGGATGTATGGCGGAATCTATCTGAATATTTGAACATTTGGCAATGATATTGTGCGCGGGACGGAGCCGATAACTGGTTAATAATATGTAGAATAATCAAACAGGACGCTTGTCCGGTGGAGAAAAATGGTCAAAAGAGATGTGAGATTCTTTTGTTTTAGCTAATTTTGCAGAAAAAATCAAGTTGATGAATATAACAATTTTAGGTATAGAATCATCGTGTGACGACACTTCGTGTGCGGTCATTCGCGATGGCGTGCTACTTTCGAATGTCATTGCGTCGCAGGCGGTACATGAGGCTTATGGTGGAGTCGTGCCGGAACTGGCGTCGAGGGCGCATCAGCAGAATATCGTTCCCGTTGTCTCGGAGGCCATCAGG